>CAZLII010000284.1:0-6322 GCA_964559065.1 uncultured Nitrospirales bacterium
TGCGCCCACGAGACTGAACATGCCGCTGGGGTCCTGCAACATGGCTGCGCCCGCAAGCGTACCCGTGCCGATGTTCTTCACCGTCAGGGAATTCGTGACCGATTGATTCACCGCCGCGATGCCGACAATGAAGTCACGGTCCGGATTGGGCGTTATCTGCAGGGTAGGGCCGATGGCCGGCATTTCAACCGGCGCAAACAGGGACAACGCGGCGACCTGTGCAGTAAGACGTTTAGCGATGGCGAGCGGGTCAATGACGGCGTCCATGGACCATGGGCCGTCATCCAGGATGATCTGGATGCCGCTTACGGGATCGCTCTCCACCAGCGTGGGATATGAGATGAACGAATGCATCAACCCGCTGCTAAAGGTCAATCCTTCCGACGTGATGGTGACGGGATTGACGGCAAGCAGCGCGTTATCCAGTTCGTCATAGGTCTGACCGCCGTCGGCGCTGACAATGACACTCAATTCAAAGGGGAACCCGCCGCGGATGATGCGTTCGGGTATCTTGGGCAGGAGCGGCGCCTGCGATGGCCCCAGCAGGCTCGCAAAATCTCGGGCTCCTGCCAGAATCAATATGCCCTGCTCGCCGCAGGCCAGCAGCCCCATGGGAATTTCCGCCTTGACCGTCAGTTCAGGATACTCGGGCTGCGCAATGATCAGCGTCATCGGCGCATCCGGATCGCCGTTGCACGGCCCGTGCCAAGTGAGCATGCTGACCGCGCGCTGGTAAGCGCCGCCCGGAACGATGGCCTGCCACGTGTCGCCGGTGTTCGGCAATTCGGCGAAGGGATTGTCCAGATAACCGTTGCCGTCGCTGTCCGTGCCGATTTGAATCCTCAGCGACTGCGTGGCGGCCACCGCTTCGTCGGTGTCAATCAGAACCGCGACAGCGTCCAGCACGTAGTTCCCCAGAAGCAGTTCAACAGCGGCTGGGAATTCGCGCGCGGCATCGCGCGACACGCCCACCACCACGCCGTCAATAAGATATGTCACTTCAACAACGCCGCCCCCGCAGAGCAACGGGTCAACGAAGTCCACCGCTGCGCGGAAATGGACCCACGCCGTCGCACCCCCCGGCACCCGGATATCGCCGGTGGGGGAGAGGATTGCCATTCCGGCGAGTTCGCATGGCGGTTCGCCTTCGCCTTCCGGCTCGCCTTCCTCGTCACCCTCGCCCTCGCCTTCTTCGTCACCCTCCCCTTCGCCTTCCGGTTCGCCTTCTTCGCAGGCAGGTCCTTCGACAATCACCGTGCGCAGGACCGGTTCGGCAGCATACCCCGCGTCGTCAGTCACATTGTACGTGATGGTAAAGACGCCCGGGGCCGAGGTGTCTACCACATCCCCGCCAATCCGAATTTCATCGCTCAAGTCGCCGCTGCAGATGTCGGTGGCCAGCGCGCCGGCTTCAACATATTCTTCGCCACAGTCCAGCGCAATTACTTCCTCGCCCAGCAGCGTGATCACCGGCGGCGTGGTGTCTTCCACGCTGACCCGACGCACGGTTGACGCCCGATTGCCAGAACTGTCCTCGACCGCGTAGGTGATGTAATACACGCCGGGCGCAAACAGATTCACTTCGGCATTATCTATCATTATGGCATCGGAGAGATCGCCGTCGCAAACATCGCTGGCCGTCGCTCCGTGATCGTTAAAGATCCCTCCACATTCCACAGTGACTTGCGCATCGCCCAGCAACGCAATCACCGGCATCATGCTGTCCGTCACCGTGACCGTGCGGACCGCCGGCACGGCGGCGTTGCCGGACGGATCGGTCACGGTGTAGGTGACCTGATAAACGCCCGGAACAGCCGTATTCACGGGATTGTTGACGGCAATCGCTTCGCTCAAGTCGCCGTGACAAGAGTCCGATGCCGTTGCGCCCGCATCAACATATAATCCGCCGCATTCCACCGTAACCGTGGGATTGCCTGTGATGGCGACCTCCGGTGCTACGGTGTCCACAACACGGATGGTCCGCGTTACGGGCGTTGCAGGATTGTTCGCCTGATCCCGCACATTGTAGGTAAGGGTGTATGTGCCGGGAACGGAAGTATTCACCGACCCGGTAACAGTAATTCGGCTGGAAATGTCGCCGTCCACATTGTCCATGGCGGTGGCGCCCGCATCCGTGTATATTTCGTTGCACTCAATCACGACTTCAGGATCGCCCAACAATGTGATCACCGGCGGTGTTTCATCCCTTACGAGAACCGTCCGCAGCGCTGTCCGCACATTGCCGGAGGCATCCCTGGCGGTGTATCGCACTTGGAAAAGGCCGGGACTGTCTGTTGTCACCGGGTTGTCCACTTCCAATTGGGAGGCCGGGTCGCAGTCGTCGGAAGCAGTCGCGCCGGCATCCACATATGTGCTGCCCACAGCGATGATGACTACCTCGTCTCCAAGGATCGTGATCGTCGGCGCTCTGGTGTCGCGCACCTCCACCGTGCGTGTCGCCGGCGCTGCGGGATTACCGGCGGGGTCTGAAACGTTGTAGATAACTTCATATTCGCCGGGAACCATCGTATCCACGGGATTGACAGTGATGATTAGACTGGTGAGATCACCGGCGCAGTCGTCAAACGCGGTTGCTCCGGCGTCCGTATACGCGCTTCCACATTCTACGGCGACAAAAGCGCTGCCCAGCCGCGTGAGCACCGGCTGTGTCGTATCCGCTACATTCACCGTGCGCGAGACAGGCACGGCGGCATTGCCTGAAGCGTCTGCAACCGAATACTGAATGAGATAAGCCCCGGGCGCATTGGCATTCACAACCCCGTCCACAATTACGGCCTCAGTGAGATTGCCGTCGCAGGCGTCCAGCGCCGTCACCCCCGGATCCTCGAATGGCGTACCGCACTCCACCGTCATCTCCGGCTCGCCCAGTAGCGTGATTACCGGCGGCAGCGTGTCCTCCACAGTGACCATGCGCGTCACTTCGTCCGCCGGGTTCCCGGCCGCATCGCTCACGTTGTACGTGATGACGTACTCACCTGGAACCGACACATCCACCGGATTCACGGTTACAATCTGGTCGGTGATGTCCCCGTCAATATTGTCCCACGCCGTCGCGCCGGCGTCCACATAGGCGGCCCCGCATTCCACGGTGACCGCCGGATTGCCCAGCAGCGTGATCACCGGCGGAATCAGGTCTGCGCCGCAAACTACTGTTTCCAACAGGCCCGTGCGTAACTCAGGACCCAAGAAACGATAAATGGCCTCGCCGGAAATAATGACATCATCTCCTTGATCAACCGGCACATTCACGACATAAGTGAAGGTGTAGGGAAAATCAGGGATGGTGATCCACGCAAACTCCAGAAATCCCGTGGCCCCAGGCGCTGGCACTATGAAGGGCATAGGAGCGCCTGAAGCGCTCACAAATGACCACCCCGGCGGAAGCGTCTCCTCCAACGCCAGCGCCGTGACGCTTCCGAGACACTCACTTTCAAACACAACTTCAACCGTCAAGGGTTGTCCCGCCGCATAGCATATTGTGGGGATGCTGCGCGTCATATGCAGGCAGGGAAAGACATTCAAGCAGGTTTCTTCTGTGTTCGATTCCAAGAGGTCGCCGCTGCTCTGATAATGCGCAACGGCGGTCAGGCATGCTTCTCCGGCTGCATTTACCGGCACGTTCAGCGTATAGGAAAAAACGAAAGGAAATTCCGGTATCTCAACCCATTCAAGGCCCAGTTCACCTGGATTTTCAATAATATTGTCCGGCATGGGATCAGACACTACACTGTCTGCGACAAGGCTCCAGCCGGTCGGCAGAGATTCAGTAAAAACAAATTGTTGCACCGGGGTTTCGTTGCTTGACGCAAATTCCATGGTCACGGTTATCGGCGTGCCGGGAACATAATACTGCCCTTCGGCGCCTGCAACACCTTCCAGATACCGCATGGCGGTCAACTGGGCCGGTTCAAGCCGGAACGTGGTCTCCACTATGTTGGAAAACTGGGCAGGCCCCAGCAATCGAAATTCAGCCTGACCGGACGCAGTGGCGGGCAGGAGGGGGGCTGGGGGAACATTTATGACATAAGTCATGGTGAATGGAAATGTGGGAATGGTAATCCAGGCAAATTGCAGTGAGCCGGAGGCACCATCAGCCGGGGCAATAAACGGCTCAGGAGTGGCGACCAAACTGCCTCCCTTGAAGGTCCAACCGGCCGGCAATGTGTCTTCCCACGACAACGCTGTCACATTTTCCATATCGCCGCCCAGTGTGAAGGTCAGTGTGAAGGTCAACTCGGTGGTTCCGGGAACAAACCAGCCGTCCTCGCTTAATTCGGCGACTTCACGGGTGACGGTCATCGTGGTTTCCCCTCCGGCGCCTGTCGCTCCCAGCAACAGTGACGCCATCGCCAACCCCGCAAAGGCCCTTCGCAATAGCCGGCCTTTTACCCGTTGAAGCATCGTGATCATTGCCAACTCCCTCCACGTTCCGCCCTGAACCAAGGCGTGATGCTGTGTTCGCTCGGTATCCGATTCGTTTGCCGCGCAGGCACACCCCTTAATCTAGCGCCGCCCGCCGCCACACATTTCCTCCGGTATCGCCGGATACACCCTATCACATGTTTTCCTTCAGACGCCAACCGTTTATTTCTCTTGCCGTTCCGTTGCGGCGAAGGTTTCCCAATCTCAAGGCTATTTCTCCAAATCCTTGATTTCCTTTGGATTGCGCATCGTCGCCACGGCGTCTTCGTAGGAGATCATGCCGGCGTTATACAGCAGTTTTACCGAACGGTCCATGGTGATCATGCCATCCTTGGAACTGGTCTCAACGACGCTGTACACCTGATGGGTCTTGCCTTCGCGGATAAGATTGGCGATGGCGGTGTTGTTGCGGAGGATTTCGCAGGCGAGGATGCGCCCGGAGTTGTTTATTTTCGGCAGCAGCCGCTGCGACATGATGGCCAGCAGGCACATGGACAACTGGAACCGGATTTGCTGTTGCTGCTCCGCCGGAAACACGTCAATGATGCGGTCCACCGTCTGGATGGCGTCGTTGGTGTGCAGGGTGGCCAGCACGAGATGCCCGGTCTCCGCTGCGGTGAGCGCCGCCTGGATCGTTTCCAGGTCGCGCATTTCCCCGACCAGGATCACGTCCGGGTCCTGGCGCAACACAAATTTCAGCGCCCGCGCAAAACTGGCCGTATCCCCGCCGACTTCCCGTTGATCCACAATGCTGCGCTTGTGGTTGTGCACATATTCGATGGGGTCTTCGATGGTGATGATGTGGCACGCGCGCTGGTTGTTGATGAGGTCAATGATGGCGGCCTGCGTGGTGGTCTTGCCGCTCCCCGTGGGTCCCGTCACGAGGATCAACCCCTGACGCGCCTTGGCCAGTTCCTCCGCCACGGCGGGGATGCCCAGTTCCTTCAATGACGGAATTTTTTCCGGGATGGGCCGCAAGGCGGCGGTGACCGCCTGCTTCTGCAAATACACATTGACCCGGAACCGATGTCTGCGCCCGGCCGCCAACGAAAAATCCAGTTCTTTGTTCGCCTCGAACTGCGCCCGCTGCTCTTCCGTCAGGAAATCATAGACCAGGTCGCGGGTCTGTTCCGGCGTCAACGCTTCGGTGCGGCTCCGAAACAACTTTCCGCTGATGCGCAGAATGGGCGGCGTGCCGGCGCTGATCAAGAGGTCAGAAGCCTTTTCCCGCGCCACTAAATCGAAGAGATCCTCAATCTTCATGAAACGTCCCTTGTCCGGCGTCATCGGCTGTCGGCGGCACAACCGGAATGGATAATATCCCAATGCCCGACATGATGCAATCGCCAACCTGTCCACGCCGATTTTTCCCGGCGCCGAAAGCGAGGGCGGGGGAGATCAATCAGCGGATGATGCGCACTTCTTCTTCCAGATCAATGCTGAATTGCTCGCGGACCCGCCGCTTCGCCAATGCAATCAGTCCGACAATATCTTCGAAACAGGCATCCCGGTCATTCATGATGAAATTTGCGTGTTTCGGGCTGATGACCGCACCGCCCAGGCGCGTCCCTTTCAATCCGCATGCTTCGATAAGCCGTCCGGCATGCGCGCCCGGCGGATTCTTGAACACGCTGCCGCAGCAATGGCCCTGGGGCTGGGTTTCAAGGCGTCGCCGGATGTAGTGGTCGTAAACGGTCTGTTGATCGGCCTCCGCACGGCGAAAACGAAACACGCCGCCCAGGATGAGATCGCCGGGCGCACAGAAATGCTGGCTGCGATACGCATAGAGAGATTCTTCCATCGCGATACGCACCCGCCCGTCGGCGCGCGCCATGTCCACGGATTCCAGCAACGCACAGATGCTGCCGTTTGCGGTGCC
>CAZLII010000285.1:0-6302 GCA_964559065.1 uncultured Nitrospirales bacterium
CAGTACGGTCGCCGCGTTTTATGATCGCGATGCGATGGGGCCGCCGGAAGCGCTGCGGCGGCGGTCAGAAACCTGATTGCCCCACCGGGGCAAGCGCCGCGTGGCGCGGCAAAGAGATGATGAAGGTGGCGCCGGTTGGTCCCATGCGGGGGTCCGTGTTCGATTCGACGCGGATGTCGCCGGAGTGCATTTTCACAATGCCGTAGGTGATCGCGAGGCCGAGTCCGGTGCCTTTGCCGTAGGGTTTGGTGGTGAAGAACGGCTCGAAAATCTTATCCGCGTGCTCCTTGGGAATGCCCGGCCCGGTGTCGCATACCCGCAACTCCACGCGGTTGTTATTGCCCATCGTCTGAATGGTGAGGCGGCCGCCGTCGGGCATGGCGGCGCATGCGTTGCCGATCAGGTTGCACAACGCCTGCATGATCTGGTCGTCGTCGAGGTCCGCCACCGGATCGTCCACATTATGCTCCACCGTCACGGTGACATTATCGGGGATCACGACGGTCTTCAGGCTGCGGTCTATCAGTTCCCGCAGGTCCGTTCCCCTGCGTAACACCTTGTTCTGGCGCGCAAAATGGAGCAGGCCCGACACAATCTTCTTGCATCGGTCCGCCTGCTCCTTGATCATTGTCAAATCTTCCATCAGCGCGGGATTGTTTTCCTGTTCCTGCTCCAGAATATGCGCGTACATCAGCACCACGCCCAGCGGGTTGTTTAATTCATGGGCGATGCCGGCGGCGAGTTGCCCCATACTCGCCAGTTTTTCCGCTTGCATCAGCGTCTCCTGGGTCTTCGCCAGGGCTTCGTTGGATATGGCCAGGTTCTCGATGGTCTCCCGGAGCCGCTCGATGGTATAGGGCAGGCACATCTCGCTTTCCGCCAGCCCCTTGTAGATCGCAATGCCGTGCTCCCGGCAGGTTTCATAGCCGCACGCGCCGCAGTTCAGTTCGTCTTCTGGCACATACTTGCCCATCCGTTCCAGAATGGCCGCCAGTTCGCGCGGCGACGGCTCGGCAACGCGCTGATCATCCGGTTGATACGCCCGACCCAGATCAAGGCCTGCAAATTCGGCCATCCACCGCCGCCAGCGGGGATAATCCAGGCGGTTCAGCCGGTCGCGCACAAACTGGCTGACCCGCGTCCGCCGGCGAAACAGCGGTTCGCGGCTCGAAACGCCCGGCCCCATGATACAGCCTTCGCAAGCAAGCACTTCGAGCAGGCGCAGACCGCTGTGATCGGTTTGAAACGCCTTGATGGCGTCCACGAAGCCGCTGCGCCCCCCCGCCACCACCACGTCGCACGCGGCAAGGTCCTCAGGGATTTCCGCCGCCTGCAGCAACCCGTGGCTGATCGGGAAAAGCGCCCCCGGTCCCGCGTGCGGCGGATCAAAGTCGCTCGGCGCCACGCAATGCCGCGACAAGTCGCGCTCGCCCGCCATCTGCCGCAACTCCACAAAAGTCAGCACGGCGTCCACTTCATCGGCGAGCGTGGGGCTTATCGCTTCATTCTTCTTCGCGATGCATGGTCCCACGAAAACCGTCTTCAGATTTGGTCCGTGCAGGCGCCGCAACGCGCGTGCCGTGGCCACCATCGGCGACACCACCGGCGCTAGAAACCGGGTCAGGTCCGGAAAATACCGTTCCACATACGCCACAATGGCGGGACAACTTGTCGCAATATAACTTCGTCCGTCGTCCTGCAGCATCAGGCGGCGGTAGCGGTCGGCCACCAGGTCCGCACCGAAGGCCACTTCGGCCACATAATCGAAACCGAGCGCGCGGAGGATGCCCGTCAGGTCACGGTAGTCCCAATCCGTGAACTCCGCCGGAAAACTCGGCGCGACCATCGCCGCCACCTTGGCATTGCCCGCCAGCAGCCGCCGCACATCCACCGTGGAATCATAGACCTGCTTGGCGTGTTGCCCGCAGACCCGCACGCAGTTGCCGCAGCCGATGCAACGTTCGCTGATCACCTCCGCCTGCCCATCGGCGATGCGAATCGCCTTGGCCGGGCATTCCCGCACACAGGTGTAGCACACCCGGCACCGTTCCCGGATTGTGCTCACCAATGGTATCTTGGACGAACCCTTCATGACTGCCTCTGCGTCGTTCTTCTCCGTAGTGTACCATCATTTTCATGACCCCGTCATTGTGAATCGCCGCCGCAGAAGGTCTTCTCACAGGGGATAAGGCAGGCCATGTCGAAAACGTTTTGCCATTGGCCCCTGTTGACCTCATTGTTATGGCGCCGCGCCCGGCAGGTATGGTCGGGGGTCCACGGCAATGCCGTTGCGGCGGACTTCATAATGGAGATGCGGGCCGGTGGCGTTGCCGCTTTGCCCGACACGGCCGATAACCTGGCCGCGCTGGACAAGGTCGCCTTCGCGGACGCGGCGCTCGCTGAGGTGCGCATAGAGCGTGGCGAGGCCGCCGCCGTGCTCCAGATGCACGATGTGCCCGTAGTCGCGCTGCACCCCGGAGAAAGCCACGCGGCCGTTGGCCGTGGCATGTACAGGCGTGCCGAAAGGGACCGTGATGTCAATGCCCTGGTGACGGCGCGCGCCGCGCGGCGCGCCGAACGGGGATGAGACCACGGCGTTGGAATGTTGCACCGGCCAGATGCCCGGCGTATGGAGATCGCGGAACCCATCGTGCATGAGCGGCGGCTCGCGCCGCGCCCGGGCGCAGCCGCTTATCGCCGCGATGACCGCCGCGACGCAGCACGCCATGCACACCGTCCGGCGTGCCGCCCCCCGGAATATCACCCACGCCGTGCGTTTCCGATGGATGTTGATGACGAACCTCTCGCTGTTGCCGAGGAACGCGGCACGACGTGCGCGGGTCACCGTGCGCGCGTTTCCTCATAGCGGATGTACCAGTAGGTGCCGCTGATGAAGTATGCCAGCGTGGGCCAGATCAAAAGAGACTTGAACAGGGCGAATCGCTGATCAAAGCCTTCCATGCCCATGGCGAAAATCCACAAGGGCCATCCGAGGCAAACGAGCAGGGATGCGAGCGCCACCGCGCCGGAAATATAGAAATCAAGCCCCGGCGCGCGCCGTTCGGCAGCCGCCTGCTCCGGCTTTGTCCTTGCGGGGGCCGCCGCTTCTTCGAGTTCCGGCAGTTCCTCTCGCGCGCCGGCCAGCGCCGCAAACGCGATATACAGCGCCGTGGTCACCACCCACACTGGCACGAACAGGAAAAACAGGTGCAGCGTGCCCGTCTTTTCCAGCACCAGCGCCATGGCGATGGCGATACCCCAACTGGCCAATGCGGGCCAACTCACCGCAAGTTTCTTCCGGGAGACCCAGTACTGCGTGAAGCCGATCTTCGGGAAAATCCAGTGCTCCGTGAACACAATCGCGCCGACCGGCACCAGCAGCAGTCCGTAGTAGCCCACAAAATCAAGCAATTTGGTGAACACAAAGGGGAAACACGCAATCGCCGTCGTGGCCACGCCCACGAACAAGGTCACCAGCCATCTCGGCCAGCCCGGCGTCACCGCCTGCAAGGCCAGCCCCGCCCGGTACAGCGTTGGGTTGGACGTGGTCCACCCCGCGATGACCACCGCGATGATCCCCGCCACACCCAAGGCGTTCATGGCCACTTCGCCCGCGTCCAACTGGGTCAGGCTCGTTTGCAGCGCCACTGCCGCCGCCGCGCCCATCACCCCGGCGCAAATCCACGCCAGAAAATGTCCCAGAAACATGCCGAAAGCCGAATAGAGGCCGTAGGATGCCCGCTTCGCGTAGCGCAGGATGGCCATGTCGGAGAGGCCGCCGTGCATGGCCAGGTTGCATATCCAGGCGAAGGCCGCCACATGCCAGACGCTGATCGGGTCCCCGCCGGCCAGCGGTGTGCCGGTCCAGATGCGCAGATTGGCCAAGGTCCAGAAATCACTGACGGAATGCACCGACATCACTTCGGGCGTGTTCGCCGCCAGGAACGGCAGCGTCGCAAGCGCGCCCGCGACGAACATGAGGAACATCCACGGCGCGCAGACCTCGGCGAACTGCGCCAGGCGCTTGAAGCCGAGAATCGCCAGCGTCACCACCACTGCGCCCACAAAAATCACCACGAGCACAAAGCGGATGTCTTCCGGGTACCATTGCGTCTGCGGCGGAATCCCGAAGGGTATCCGCACCGCCGAGGCCGACACGGTGATCATGCAGCCCGCCAGAATGCAGAACAGGAACGCATTGAGCACGTTGTAGATGGTCGTCGTGGCGGGGCCGGCGACCTTCCGCAGATACCAGTACAGCGTCAGGCGCGTGCGCACCGCAATGGGCGCGCAAACAAAAGCCCAGGTGAGCACCGCCAGCAGATTGCCCACAATCAGGCCGACGAAGATGTCAAAAGCCGCAGCCCCCCACGTCACAAACAGCGCGCCGATGACAAACTCCGTGCCCGCGACATGCTCCCCCGCATAGACCCCCGCAAAATGGCGTCCGGGCTGCAACTGGTCTTCCGACACCGGCTCCCGCTCAAACTCATACAGGCGGTCCAGCGCCTCGATGACATTCAGTTCTTTCTCCCCGCTCACAATTCATCCCTCCTGCCGCGTTCCACAATCCATGCCCGCGCCCCAGTCGCGCGTATGGCCATTCACAATAGGACGCCGCCCCCGGCGTGTCAAATTCCTGGCGTCGCCGCACGCCCTTTATCCACGCGCCGGCCGGTAGTTGACGGGATACGGTTCATTTGTGGACGCTGTGGTCGTGATGGACATGGTGGACGTTTTCACACGTGGCGCCATCGCTATTCAGCGGGCTGGAAGCGCCCCAGATGTTACCGCCACAACGCCAGCAGTCGCTCGTTCATCGCCGCGATGGTCGCGGCGTCTTTTGCACCGTCCCAGACAGCGATGGCGTGCCGGAAATGCACCGGTTCGCCCGGCATCAGGGGCATCGGCTCCTTCCACAGGTTGCGCGTGGCCGACAGATAGGCGAAGGGTGTCTGCATGGTGAACCAGAGCGCCGGGTAGCGGGGGTTGTCGGGATGATCAAACATCGCGACGGTGACCCGCCGTCCTTCGGCCACGCCCGTGTACGCGCACCAGGGACCGGGCGTAAGCCGTTCGTCGCCGCGCACGATTTCGCCCGGCGCGTCCCCCGCGTATAGGAAAGCGCCATCCTTGTCCATGGACTCCACGAAACGCATTCCCAGCCCGTAGTAATGCGATCCGGTCAACACGACCTCATCCAGCCCTTCAATCGCGGTAAGCGTGGATTCCCAGAAGAGCAGCGTGGCGTTATTCTCCGCGTCGTACATCGCGCGAATTACGCGGCGCTCCTCCAGCACCGACACGCCCTCCGCAGTGCGCCAGCGCAGCGTGTGCGTCAATCCGTCCGTGGGCGTGCGGTCGTCGGGGTTTTTCTCCGGCGTGCCCAGATGCAGGTGCATCTGCTTGCCGCACGCCGGCGTTTCCGCCCAGAAACTCGCCCCGTTCACCCCCAGGGCGAACATCAGCGCGTGGTGGTGCAGATGGTCCTCAGGCGCATCCCGCAGGATATTTGTCCCCGCAGGCGTGAACAGTTCCTGGACATACGGCTTGAAGGGCACATTCGCATGACGGTAACGCAGCAGCGGACGCCACCCTGACTTGATAACCATATCCTCGCGTCCAAAGTTCACCGACATGCCCGGGGGCTCGTCTCCGGCGGCGCACAGCGCCGCCAGCAATACAATCAACAATGTGCAACTTAGCATCAGCATTTCTCCTTTAACAACCCCTGCAATACCATGCAAATCGCTGAATCAACGCGATGTCAAAGCCACTTACAGGGTGGGTGCAGCAAAGCGGAACCCACCAGAACGTGGCAAACCCTCTCATACAACCTTATCGTATCTATCCCATAGATCGTCCAGGTCCTACGCATCCTGTGCGTTCTGTCCTTCCCCGCCTTTCCCGGGTGTCTATCCGCCAAGCATGCCCGCCGTCGCCTCCCCTACACAGAACCCATCTTCTGTGCCCTCCCCCGGACAGTAATAATATCCGCCCGCATTGTAGAACTGGATCACCCGCACCAATTCCGAGAGGCCGATGCGCCAATCAAAGGGATTATAATCCGAGGAATGCGGCGCGCACTCATGCGCCTCGCCCGCGCCCGGCGCGTAACCATCCTCCGTGCTGTCCGGCGGGTCCGCGCAATGATAGCCTCCCGCGTTATAGAATTGAATGACCCGCAGCAATTCCGAAAGGTTGATCCGGTTGTCCATGTTCTGGTCCGCGGAATGATACGGCGATTCCTCGCCTTCGCCCTCGCCTTCGCCCTCGCCCTCGCCTTCGCCTTCGCCCTCGCC
>CAZLII010000286.1:0-6296 GCA_964559065.1 uncultured Nitrospirales bacterium
GCGTGTATTTCATGATTGCCGGCACGTCTGAGGCGATGAAGGCTTCATCGTCGCCCAGCCCCACGATCAACGGGCTGCCGTGCCGCGCCGCCACCAGCACATCCGGTTCATCCTTGCAGACCACGCCGATGGCATACGCGCCTTCGACATCCTGCAATGCGCGCTTGACTGCTTCGAAGAGGTCGCCCTGGTAGTATTTCCGCACCAGGTGCGCGATGGTCTCGGTGTCGGTCTGGCTGCGGAATTCCACGCCGTCCGCCTGCAATGCCGCGCGCAGTTCCTGGTAGTTCTCGATGATGCCGTTGTGCACCACCGCGATTTCCTTCGCCATGTCGAAATGCGGGTGCGAATTCACCTCGCTCGGCACGCCGTGTGTCGCCCAGCGTGTGTGGCCGATGCCCAGGTTGCCCGGCAGTGGATGCGCCTCGAGTTTGCGGTCCAGTTCCTTGAGTTTGCCCAGGCTTTTCACGCAGTCCAGTTTGCCCGCGCCCACCACGACCACGCCCGCCGAGTCATAGCCCCGGTATTCCAACCGGTGCAAACCGGCCATGATGACTTCCACCGGACTCTTATCGCCAATGTATCCCACAATGCCGCACATGATTTGATGCTCCTTTCCATACTCCCAACGTGACTTGAAAAACAGGCGCGCCCCGCCGGGGCGTTCCTGAAAGCGATGTCGGCTATGCGCCTGATACGGCGTCCAGTCAGACCCTGCGCGAGGGTGCATACGCGGGGAACTGCGCCGCTGCCGCCATGGCGCTCCGAAAAGCGGACCTCCGCGCGGGGTCGCTTTCTGAAGGGTCATTCCCGCCCGAAGTGTGTGCATAGGATAACCGATAAAGGCTGCGATATTCAATTATTCCTTGGCGACATAGAGGTCTATGAGGTTTTTGAAACCTTGCAGGTCAATGGAAACGGCGCTCCGGTGATCAGACGGCCTCGAAAAACTTCTCGTAGGCGTGGGCGGGCAGGTAATGGAGACGGCATAGCCACTTGATGGGCAGGCGGCAAAGCCGCAGGAGCGGATAATAGGAGGGATAGTCCGTGAAATATTTGTTGGGTGCGCGGATGATTTCCTCGTATTCCTCGCGGGAGATGCCCTGCTTTTTCAGGCAATAGTCAACCAACGCTTCATTTTCAAAATAAGGTGCGGTGTTCATGGCGTTCAGGGCCTCTTCACGGGCGATGACGCCAGTGCGGACCTTGGCCGAGAGTTCCACCACGCGCCAGTCAAAGCCGAATTTGCGGCGCGCATAGTTATAGACCAGCGCGAACATTTCGTTGTCCATATGGTGCTGGCCGGTGTCCGTCCAGCCGCATTTTTCCGTCAGCAAATCCTCGATCTTGTCGCCGGTGTCGTCGTAGTAGTTGGTGATGTTGACGACGCGGATGCGCTTGACCAGCATCCAGTACAGCATGTGGTGAATGTCCACGTTCTGGAAGTGTTCCAGTTTCGTTCGGGCGAAGCGCTTGATGAGGGCGCGGGTGTACCGCGCGTCAATGTAGTTCCATTTGAGCGGCGTGACGCCCTCTTCGCGGAAGGAATGGCTGAGGATGATGTAGCGCACGTTCTCCTTCGCAGCGGTGCGGTAGAGGGCGCTGGCGATGCCGACATCGTCGGTGAGGTCAATATAGGGCACGCAGGCGCGGATGGTGCAGTTGGTGAGTTCGCGGGATTCCGGCCAATCCATGATGATGGTGTGGAGTTCCACGTCGAGCGTGTCGCACAGGCGCGCCAGATTCGCCTTGGCCACGTCGGAGTCCCAGCCGTTGTCGAAATGCACGGCCAGGGGGCGCAGTCCCATTTTCTCCTTGACGTAATAGAGGCAGTAGGAGGTGTCGCGGCCGCCGCTGACGCCCACCACACAATCGTATTTCCGGCCTCTGCCGGCGCGGCGCATCTCCTCGGCGAGTTCGCGCAGGATGCGGTCGCCCGCCTCGCCGTGCGGAAACATGGCCTCCAGTTTGTCGTGCATGTGGCAATAGTTGCACACGCCGGCGTCATCGAAGCGGATGCCGGGGACGGATGCGTCCATCACGCAGCGCGCGCATTGTTGCAGGGTCGCGTCGTTCATCATGTCCCTTCTGATTCAGGTCATTACAACCGCGCCTGGGCGCGGTCCACCACGGGGGCGAGGTCCTTGATTCGCACGTGTTCTGCGCGGAAAGCGCGCCGCAGTTCCTCGTCCGTGGGATAGGTGATGAGGACGGTGCGGCGCGGGCCATAGAACAAAAAGAAGGCGCCTGCGGCCACGGCGGCGGCGTGTCCATTATAAACGGCTTCTGCCAAGTGACCGACGCTGCCCGCGCCGCCGCAGGCGATCAGGGGGATATGGAGCGCATCCGCCACTTGGCGGACCAGCGGGATATCGTATCCTTCCATGGTGCCGTCGCGGTCTATGGAGGTCAGCAAGATTTCGCCCGCGCCCATTGCCTGCATGTGCAGAGCGGTCTCGACGGGGTCCAGCCCGGTAGGACGGGTTCCCGCGCGGGTATAGACTTCATAGCCGCCGTCGCGGCGCGCCCGCACATCAATCGAAACCACGATGCACTGGCTGCCGAAGCGGTCCGCGCCTTCGCGCACCAGTTCCGGGCGTTCGATGGCCGCCGTGTTGATCACCACGCGGTCCGCCCCTGCCTGGAGCAGTTCCCACATCATGTCCACCGACCGGATGCCGCCGCCCGCCGTGAACGGCATGAAGGACTCCTCCGCGATCTGCCGCACCACGTCCAACTGCGGACCGCGTCCTTCTCTGGTGGCGACGATGTCCAGCAGCATCAGTTCATCCACGTTTTTCCCGTTGAAGACGCGGGCCGCGTTGATCGGGCATCCGACGTACTTGGGCGTGTCAAAGCGGATGCTCTTTTCCAGACCCCACCCGCGCAGCAATAGCACCGGAATCACGCGCACCTTAAGCATGGCGGGTCATCCCGGTAAAATTGGCGATCATCTGCAAGCCCGCGCGGTGGCTCTTCTCCGGGTGAAACTGCACGCCGAAGAGGTTGTCGCGCGCCACCGCCGACACAAATTCTGTCCCATAGGACGTGGTCGCCAGCACCGCATCCTCCTCTTCGCAGAAGACGCAGTAGGAATGCGCGAAATAGAAACAGGAATCCGGCGCGATGCCTTCAAGCAGCGGCGAATCCTTCCGCGGTGACAATTCATTCCAACCCATGTGCGGCACCTTCAGGGGTTCTTCCGCGTCGTCGAAACGGAAGCGCCGGGTAACACCGTCAATCCATCCCAGGCCCGGCGCATCACCCTCTTCACTGTGCTTCGTGAACATCTGAAAACCGAGGCAGATGCCCAGGAACGGCACCCGCTCTTCCAGCGCCCGGCGCGTCAGCAACGTATCCAGCCCCCCTTCCTTCAGGTTCCGCATCGCCTCGTCAAAAAAACCCACGCCCGGCAGCACCACGCCCGCCGCGCGCTCAATTTCCTCTGGATTCGACGTTAACACCGCCTCCGCGCCGCATTGGCGAAACGCCCGCGCCACCGAGTCCAGATTTCCCATGTCATAATTCACAATGGCGATCATAAGTAATGTACGCCTCACCTCCGGCACAGAAAACGCCGGGCCAACATGCGACCCATTATACATGGGCCAATCCTGGGTATTGTACCCCTTTCCCTGGAATTCGGGTGTCGGTGAAAGGATTTCGTGACTGGGAGCGCGGGCGTTCCGCCTGCATTCCCGACAGACCGAAGCCTGCACTCCGAACCGGCCGCGGCCGTCTTATCGCGGCTTGGGCGGTTCAGCCGATCTCGGCGTGGTAGCGCTGCAAGGCTTTGACTTCGGAGCCGCTTTCGCGGGCGGCGGCGATGCCGCGTGCGGCGGCGATGGCGGCGGCGGTGGTGGTGATGTAGGGGATTTTGTATTTGATCGCGGCCTTGCGGATGTAGGAGTCGTCGTGCTGGCTGTCGGCGCTGTTCGGGGTGTTGATGATGAGGTGGATACCCCGGTTCTTGATTTCGTCCACAATGTTGGGGCGTCCCTCGTGCATTTTGAGGATGGGTTCGCAAGGGATGCCGTTTTCGCTGAAAAAGGCGGTCGTGCCCCGCGTGGCGCGAATTTTGAACCCCAGCGCGGCCAGGAGTCGCGCGGTTTCGAGCGCGGCGGGCTTGTCGCCGTCGGCGACGGTGATCAGCACGGCGCCTTCAGTCGGAAGGCGCAGTTGCGTGGCTTCCTGCGCCTTGTAGTAGGCCATGCCGAAGGAGTCGGCCATGCCGAGGACTTCGCCGGTGGACCGCATTTCGGGGCCGAGGAGCGGGTCCACTTCCGGAAACATGTTGAAGGGGAAGACGGCCTCCTTCACGCCGAAATGCGGGATGGGCTTCTGCTTGAGGTCCATGTCGGCGAGTTTTGCCCCGAGCATGACGCGGGTGGCGATGGCGGCCATAGGGATATTGCAGACCTTGGAGACGATGGGCACGGTGCGCGAGGCGCGCGGGTTCGCTTCGAGGATATAGACGACATCGTCGGCGATGGCGTACTGGATGTTCATCAGGCCGGAGACTTGGAGAGCGACCGCGATGCGCCTGGTGTATTCATTGATGGTTTCGATGTGCTTTGGCGGCACGCTGATCGGGGGAATGACGCACGCGGAGTCGCCGGAATGCACGCCCGCCAGTTCGATGTGCTCCATGATCGCCGGAACGAACGCGGTCTCGCCATCGGCGATGGCGTCCGCCTCCACCTCGATGGCGTTCACGAGGAACTTGTCAATGAGGATGGGGCGTTCGGGGGTGACCTCGACCGCCGCCGCGACGTAGCGCCGCAGCATGCCTTCGTCGTGTACCACTTCCATGCCGCGCCCGCCCAGCACGTAAGACGGCCGCACCATGAGCGGATAGCCGATCTTCCCCGCGATTTCCAGCGCCTCTTCGAGCGTGCTCGCCATGCCGGACTCCGGCTGCGGAATGCCCAGTTCCTGCATCATTTTCCGGAACCGGTCGCGGTCCTCGGCCAGGTCTATGGTTTCGACCGAGGTGCCGAGGATTTTCACGCCCGCCGCCGCGAGTTCGCCCGCGATGTTTAGTGGGGTCTGGCCGCCGAACTGCACAATCACGCCGAGGGGCTGTTCCTTCTCGTAGATGCTGAGCACGTCCTCGACAGTGAGCGGCTCGAAATACAGTTTGCTCGATGTGTCGTAGTCCGTGGACACCGTCTCCGGATTGCAGTTGACCATGATGGACTCGTAGCCCAGGTCGCGCAGGGAGAACGCGGCGTGGACGCAGCAGTAGTCAAATTCGATGCCCTGGCCGATGCGGTTCGGGCCGCCGCCGAGTACCATCACCTTTTCCCCGCCGCTTGCCGGGGCCTTGTCAGGCGCGCCGGCGGGCGCGCTGTAAGTGGAGTAGTAATAGGCGGCATTTTCCACGCCGCTCACCGGGACCGGCTCCCATTGTTCGACCACGCCCAGCGCCGTGCGGCGACGCCGGATTTCCGTTTCGGGGATGCCCAGCAACTTGGCGATGTACTTGTCGGCGAAGCCGTCGTGCTTGGCGCGCACGAGCAATTCATCGGGAAATTCCTTGCCCTTGCGGGCCAGAACTTCCTCTTCGAGCATCACCAGTTCCTTCATCTGCTCCAGGAACCACCGCTTGATGTGGGTGCGGCGGTACACCTCTTCGATGTCCGCGCCCTTGCGCAGCGCCTCATAGATTTGGAATTGGCGTTCGCTGGTGGGCGTGCTGATGCGCCGCAGCAGTTCATCCACGGTCAACTGGTTGAAATCCTTCGCGAATCCCAACCCGTAGCGGCCCGTCTCCAACGACCGAATCGCCTTCTGAAGCGCCTCCTTATAATTGCGGCCGATACTCATCACCTCGCCGACCGCGCGCATCTGCGTGCCCAGTTTGTCTTCGATCCCCCGGAATTTTTCAAAGGCCCAGCGCGCGAACTTGACCACGACGTATTCCCCGGACGGCGTGTACTTCTCCAAGGTGCCGTCGCGCCAGTAGGGGATTTCATCCAGCGTAAGGCCGGCGGCGAGCATGGCCGACACCATCGCGATGGGGAAGCCCGTCGCTTTGGAGGCGAGCGCGCTGGAGCGCGAGGTGCGCGGGTTGATTTCGATCACGACCACGCGGTCGGTTTCCGGGTCATGCGCAAATTGGATGTTCGTGCCGCCGATCACGTGAATCGCCTCCACGATGGCGTAGGAATACCGCTGGAGCCGATCCTGCAGTTCCTGAGAAATCGTCAGCATCGGCGCGGTGCAGAAGGAATCGCCCGTGTGCACGCCCATCGCGTCCACGTTCTCGATGAAGCAGACGGTGATCATCTGGT
>CAZLII010000287.1:0-6288 GCA_964559065.1 uncultured Nitrospirales bacterium
GAGTGCGCCGTCTGTTCGGCGCTTTGGCTGGGTTTTCCAAGCCGCCCTCCTCAAGTTAGCCAAAGCGCCGAACAGACGGCGCACTCCAAATGTAGATGCGGCAAGATGCCGCATCTACGTTGACGAAAAAGTAGACGCGGCATCCTGCCGCGTTCCTTACGTGTGGATTTGGGGCAATAATCCGTAATTGTGTCTTTGCGCCTTCGCGTTAGAAATTCCTGAAATAAACGCAAAGGGGCGGCGGCGCAAAGGCACGGGATTTCCGATGGAATTGCGGTTCATGGGGCGTGCTCTCCCGGCAGAACGCGCGGAAAATCTGGAAATGCGCGGCCTCGACGTGCTATAAATGCGCACGGCGATTCAGACCGGTTCAACGCGGCGTCATCTCCGGGCGGCGCGTGCAACGAGGGGGGCGTATTCTTTGGACGCCCTTGTCATAGGTAATGATTCATGCTTCAAGCCTTATTGCATCCCAAGGGAGTTGCGGTCATCGGGGCCTCCCGGACACCGGGCAAGGTGGGGAACGCCATTTTGTCGAATCTTGTGAAGGGGGGCTACGCCGGCAAGATCATCGCGGTGAATCCGGCGGGCGGCGAGATACTGGGGTTGAAATGCCGCCCGGACCTGAACGGATTGGAGGGGTCGTTGGATTTGAGCGTGGTGGTGGTGCCGCCGGCGGCGGTGATGGGGGCGCTGGAGATGTCGGCGAAGGCGGGGGTGAAGGCGGCGGCGGTGATTACGGCCGGCTTCAAGGAGGTGGGGGCGGACGGCGCAAAGATGGAGCAGGAGATGGTGGCGTATTGCCGGAAGAAGGGGATGCGGCTGCTTGGCCCGAACTGCCTGGGCCTGATCAACACGGAAAACAGCATGAATGCGTCGTTCGCGACGCAGATGCCGCGCCCGGGCAGCATTTCGGTGATTTCGCAGTCGGGCGCGTTATGCACGGCGATTCTGGACTGGTCCATGGGGCGCGGGGTGGGCCTTGCCAAACTCATCAGTATTGGCAACAAGGCGGACCTGTGTGAGACGGACCTGCTGCTGGCGCTGCGCGACGATCCCCAGACCCGCGTGATCACCTGCTACCTGGAGAGCATCACGGCGGGCGACGAATTCATCAAGGTGGCGGAGTCGGTGTCGGCGGTGAAGCCGGTGGTGATTCTGAAGGCGGGCACCACGCAGGCGGGCGGCAAGGCCGCCTCGTCGCACACGGGCAGCCTTGCCGGGGCGGACATCGCCTACGGCGCGGCGTTCCGGCGCGCGGGGGTGATCCGGGCGGAGAGTTTCGAGGGCCTGTTCGACGCGGCGATGGCGCTGGCCATGCAGCCGTTGCCCAAGGGGGAGCGCGTCGCGATCATCACCAACGCGGGCGGTCCGGGCATCATGGCCGCGGACGCGGTGGAAAATCTGGGCCTGCAAGTGAAGCCGCTGACGGAATCCATCTCGACGGCGCTGCGCGAGAAACTGCCCGCGGCGGCCAGCGTCGGCAATCCGATTGACGTGCTGGGCGACGCCGACCCCGACCGCTATGCGACCGCGCTCAACGCGGCGCTCGATGACGATTCCGTGGACGCGATCGTCGTGCTGCTGACGCCGCAGGCCATGTCGCGCCCCGCCGAGACCGCCCGGGCCGTCATTGACAATCTGCGCGGCAACAAGCCCGTGCTCGCGGCGTTCATGGGCGGCCAGGACGTCATGCCGGCGCGCAGTGAATTCGTGGCGGCGAGCCTGCCCGACTACACGGCCCCCGAACGGGCTGTCGGCGCGCTCCGCGCGATGTGCGACTATGCGGCGTGGCGGCGGCGGCCGCCCCGCATCGTAACCCGCTTCCCCGTGAACCGCCGCCGCGTCGAGCGCGTCCTTTCGCGCTATCATCGCGCCGGACGCACGGAAGTCGGCGAGGTGGACGCCAAGGAGATGCTGCGCGCCTACGACTTTTCCGTCCTGCCGGGCCAACTGGCGCGCAGCGCGGACGACGCCGTAACCATCGCCGACCGGGTGGGCTATCCCGTCGCCATGAAAATCGTGTCGCCCGACATCATCCACAAATCCGACATGGGCGGCGTGAAACTGAATCTGGCTACGGCGTCCCAGGTGGTTGACGCCTACGACCTCATGATGCTGCGCATCGGGCGGCGCGCCCCCAACGCATTGCTTGAGGGCGTCTACGTCGAGCAGATGTGCAAACCGGGCCGCGAAGTCATCCTCGGCATGCACCGCGACCCGCAGTTCGGCCCCATGCTCATGTTCGGCCTCGGCGGCATCTTTGTCGAAGTGATGAAGGACGTCAGTTTCTACCTCGCGCCCATCACCAAGGACGAAGCCCTGCAGATGCTCATGGGCACGCGGTCCTTCGCGCTGCTCAAAGGCGCGCGCGGACAGAGCGCCGTGGACCTCGACGCCATCGCCGGCGCATTGCAGCGCATCAGCCAACTGGTGACCGATTTCCCGCAGATCATTGAAATGGACATCAACCCCTTCATCGTCGGCGAGGTGGGAACGCCCCCCTTCGTTGCCGATGCGCGGATGACCCTGTCTTTCGGGAGTGATAAGCAATCATGAGCGAAACGAACGCAAAACAGACCAGTTATGATCCCCAGTGGCAGGAACGCTACGCGGACATGATCGCCACGGCAAAAGAGGCGGTGGCCGTGGTGCAGCCGGGCCAGCGGGTATTCGTCGGCACGGGCTGCGGGCAGCCGCTGGAACTGGTGAACGCCCTCGTTGCCCGGTCCAATGAACTGGTGGACACCGAAATCGTCCATCTGCTCACCCTGGGCGAGGCCCCTTACGCCGAGAAGGAACTGGCCTCCCATTTCTCGGTCAACAGTTTCTTCATCGCCGCGAATGTGCGCGACATCATCCAGCAGGGGATGGGCGACTACACCCCCATCTTTCTCTCCGACATCCCCCGCCTCTTCGATTCCGGCAGGCTTCCCCTCGATGTCGCCCTTATCCAGGTCACGCCGCCCGACGAACACGGCATGTGCAGCCTCGGCGTCTCCGTGGACATTGTGAAAAGCGCGGCGGAGAACACCCGCGTCGTCATCGCGCAGGTCAACCCGCAAATGCCCCGCACGCTCGGCGACAGCATGCTGCATGTGCTGGACTTTGATTACCTTGTGCCGGTGGATGCGCCGATCATCGAAGTGCCGTCGCCTGAACCCGGCGCGGCCACCCGCGAAATCGGCGAATACGTCGCCGCACTCGTCGAGGACGGTTCCACCATCGAATTGGGCATCGGGGAAATCCCGCAGGCTGTGTTGGAATTTCTCAAGGACAAAAAAGAACTCGGCATCCACACCGAGATGTTCACCGACGCCATCATTGATCTCGTGGAATCGGGCACGATCACCGGCGAGCGCAAAACGCTCGACCGGGGACGCATCGTCGCCAGTTTCGCCATGGGAACCCGGCGCCTCTACGACTACATTGACAACAACCCCGTTTTCTCTTTCCATCCGACTGAATACGTCAACGACCCCTTCGTCATCGCGCAGCAGGATAAGATGGTGGCCATCAACGTCGCGCTCGAAGTGGACCTCACGGGGCAGGTCTGCGCCGATTCGCTTGGATCAAAGTTCTATTCCGGCATCGGCGGCCAGTTGGACTTCAACCGGGGCGCGGCCCGCTCCCACGGCGGCAAGGCCATCATCGCCATGCCTTCCACTGCGCGCGGCGGCAGCGTTTCGCGCATCGTCTGCTACCTCAGCCCCGGCGCGGGCGTGGTCACCACCCGGGGCGACGTGCACTATGTCGTCACCGAATATGGCGTCGCCTACCTGCACGGCAAGAGCGTGCAGGAACGCGCCCTCGCCCTCATGAGCATCGCCCACCCCAAATACCGGGAAAAACTACTCCACGAAGCCATTGAGGCCAAATATGTTCGGTCCGAACTGGCGGATTTCGGCAACAAGATCGTGGTCGGCCCCAAGGACATCCGCACCACCTTCCTGCTTGACGACGGCACGCAACTCACCGTGCGCCCTGTCCACCCCACCGACGAGCCGCGCATCCGCGAATTGTTCCACAACCTCTCTCAGCAGTCGCTCTATACGCGCTTCATGAGCCGCATGAAATGGGTGCCGCGCAAACAAATGCAGGAATTCGTCTTCATTGACCACCGCAATGAAGTCGGCATCGTGGCCACCATCCCCGAGTCCGACGGCGAAGACATCGTCGCCATGGGCGGCTACTACCTCGACCCCCGCACCAACCGAGCGGAAGTCGCCTTCGTCGTGCGCGATGACTATCAGAGCCGACATATCGGCAGTTTTCTGCTCAAGCACCTCACCACCATCGCCCGGCGCAACGGCATCGCGGGCTTCACCGCCGAAGTCCTCGACGTCAACAAACCCATGCAGTATGTCTTCCAGAACAGCGGCATGAAAGTCAGAAGCCAACTGCGACAGGGTGTGTTCCATTACGAAATGGATTTTGAATAGCGCCTCGCGAAGGCGGGACCGTCTTGCCAAGCCGACCGAAGGTCTCCAATGCCGCACCCCGGAAGGGGGCAGGACAATGGCACGCTGAAGCGTGAACAACATACTGATTTCAGCGACCGCGCCAAATGCATAGGGCTTTCATGTAAATTTGGCGCGTGCGCCGTGGCTTGTGCGGTTTTCCCGCGACTGTTATACTAGGGCCACGTTTTCGGCAGCAAGGTGGGAAGGGAATGCCATGCCCCGGAGTGACACCGCCATTCTCAGGCGGCTCGCAATCCGCATGGTGATTGCCATGGCGATTGCGGGCGTCATCGCCGCGTATTACGCCTCGCGGCTGGAGAACACCTATCGCGCGCGGGCGCTGCTCATGCTTGCGCCGCTGCCGCTCGAGCAGACCGACGAGGTGCCGTCGAACATCACCGCGATGCTTGACCCCACGCGCCGCGTCAATTATGTCAAGGTGCAGATGGCGGAGGCGCTGCCCATGCCGGATTACCGGCTGATTCTCACCAGCGATGAAATCGTGGCGCGGCTGCGCGACGTGTTGCAGGAACGCTACCGGGATGCGGGGATCGATCCCGGCCGGTTGAGCCTGGAAGGCGTTGCGCGCGCGCTGGAAGTGCGCTCGCGCGTGCACTTGCAGACGCCGCTGGAAATCCAGTACCAGCAGATTGTGGAATTGCTGGTGACGGCGAAGGACCCGAAGGTGGCCGCCGAAGCGGCGAACGCCTGGGCGGAGATGGGCATTGAAATGGCCGAGCGCATGCGCACGGCGGCGGGCAAGACCACGGCGGCGTTTCTGCAGGAGCGCTACGACGCGCTGTGGACCGAGTACGCGGAGGTCCGCGACCGGCTGGAGGCGCTGGACCAAAACCTGGACATCGCGGCGCTGGAAGAACGGCTCGCAGAACATGAGCGCGCCATCACGCGCGAGCAACTGCGGCGGGCCGAACTCGCGGGGACGCCTGATGCAATTCTGAAGACGCTGTCGGCGTCCGCATCGGCGCTGCGCGCCGAACTGGCGCGGGCGAAGCGGGAACGCGAGGCGCTGGAAATCAGCATCCGCGCATACACCCAGCAACTGGACGAACTGGGCGTCAGCCTGCACGCGGCGCGCGTGGCGGCGGCGGACACCGTTCCGGAATTCAAGATCGTCTCCCGCGCGCTGCCGCCGGAGGAACGGCACGCTCCGCGCCGCTCCCTTTATGTCGTGGTGGCGGTCTTCCTGGCGGCGGCGGCTGTGCCCGTGCATCTCTTCGGCATGATCGCCCTGCGCCGCTACGCGCAATCGCTGGAAGCGGGAGCGCATGGGGCCGCGTAACGCCGGGGTCCCGCCCGGCATCGCAGACGCGCCGCGCCCGCCGCGCCCAATCGTGAGGACAGCGCCATGAACGCCACCCGGAGCATCGTGCGCGGGTCGGTCTATTCCGGCGGCAGCGTGCTGGTGTCCATGGCGGCGATGCTGGTCGTCGGCAAAATCTTCACCAACGTCCTCGACAAATCCGGCGTGGCCGTCTTTGCCCTGCTCCTCATCTGGTCCGATTTCTTCATTCTCGCGGGCAACTGCGGCCTGGCCATGTGCCTGCCCAAATTGATCGCGGGCGCACCGGCGGAACGCCGCGCGCGCGTGAGCGGCTCCGCCGTCGTCTTTCAGGCGACCGTGGGCGCCGTCACCGGCGCGGCGGTGCTCGCGATATGGGGATTTTCCCCCGGGGCAATCGCGCGCGTGCTCGGCAATGACGGCGGCCTGCTCGCGCCGTACCTGTGGCTGCTCCCGCCGCTCTTCTTTGTCGGCGGACTCCGCGACACCGCCCTCGCCGCCGTTGCCGGATTCAACCGCTACGCC
>CAZLII010000288.1:0-6266 GCA_964559065.1 uncultured Nitrospirales bacterium
GAGATCTGCATGGAGCAGCTGTTCGACAAGTTCATCCTGCTCGGCATCGTGAACCTCATCATCGTGGTGGTCATCTCGCTCTTCTTCTCGCACCAGATCGCCGGCCCGATCCACAAGATCGAACTCACATTGCGCCGCATCCGCGACGGTGTCAGCGCGGTCGCGCGCCGGGAAACGATTCAAGACGCCCAGTTTCCCGCGTTCATGCGCGGCATCCGGGAAGGGATAGAATTGCCCGCCCCCGCATACCGGCGCGGCGCATTTGCCATTCTGTCGTTCGGCATGGCGGCGCTGATTGTGGCCGTCGCTGCATTCGCCGTGCTTTCCGGCGGTCCCGCCCCTGTAAAAGCCACCGAAGTGGAATCCGCGTACACCGACCTCGAAGGCGCCACGCTCAACACCTATAGCTCCGAGGACGGCGTTACCACCATCTGGGTGACCGTGGGCAAGGATGACGTATGGTAAGCGCAGCCGGCATCGCCATCGTGCTTCTCGCCGCATCGGGGGCCGGGGGGGGCGGATGAAAAAGTGTTCCTTTCCGTTTGGGCGGTGCAGGCCACCAACGAAGAGCGCGAAACCAAGCACTTTGATCCGGGACTGGAAACGATTCGTGACGCCGTGGCCGACCTGCCCTTCGACACCTACCGGCGCGTGCGCGCCGACCGAAAAGAAGCGGCATGCGGCGCAGAAATCCGCTTTCCGCTCGACGCCCGCTACACGTTGTTCGTGAAGCCCGTATCCAAAGAAGAAGACGGCCGCATTCGGCTGGACATCCGCGTGGAAATTGCCCCCAAGAAGGAGGGCGACAAGCCGGTCAACGCCCTCAGCACCCGCATGATAGCCGCTCCCGGCAAAAAAACGCGCCTCGGCGGCTTCAAACTGGACAAGGGCGAATTGTTGATTGTGCTGGCCGCCGGGAACTGATCAGAAGGCGATCACCGCCGTCCGATCCTGTTCCTCTCCTGCGGTCCATTCCTTGCCGGGAATCAACGAACGTGCGGCAAAACGCCCATCGCTCAATCCCAACGTGTGCAATTCCAACCGGTCGTCGTACACGTTCACCACACGGTATTCAGCCGGATACTCCGGCATGGCCCCCGTAATGACCTGCGTAACGCCCCCAGCGCGGGCGACGCAGTGCATGTGCATATGCCCGGAGAAAATCGCCCGCACATCCGGAAAATCGCACAACATTTCGAGCAACAGCGGTCCATTCTCCAGTGCGCCGCTATCCTGGATACCTGGCCGCCGCAGTCTGTCCGGGATCCGCAGGGCCGGGTAATGCGTCGCGATGATCGTGGGGTGGCCCCTGTAATTGGCGAGGTCCTCTTCCAGCCAGGCCAACTGGTTCGGCGGAATGGCCCAGCGCGCGCGGTCCAGCGATTCCTCCATGGCCGCCGCGACCGACGGCTCACATTCCGGGCTGATTGTGCCGTCCGCCCAGCGCCACCAGGGGTCCAGCACGCAGCAATGCAGGTTCTTGTGTGTGAAGGAATAATATGTGCGAGGCTCCGGCAGCCGCGCCGCAAACGCCTCCAGAAACCACGCGCGCGCTTCCTCCGACACGAAATCGTGGTTGCCGCCCATGGGATAATAGGGCATGCCCAACGACTCCATTGCCGCATGCGTTTCGAAAACCGCCGCGCGATCCTGTCGGCTGCACAAGTCGCCCGTCGCGAGAATGAAATCCGCTCCCACAGTGCGCAAGTCTGCCGCGAGAACCGGCATCAATTCCGGCATCATCGAGCAGATCACCCGGTTGTTCCACACGCCGTCCCGCTGACTCGCCAGATGTAAATCCGTCAAATGCACAAAACGCCACATAATGCCGCCTCGCCATCACTAATGCGCGCACACCATAGCACAGTTCCCGGATCATTGCCAATCATGACTCGAAAGTATCCGCCATTTCGATAAAGTGTCATTGAATACAAAGACGCATTCCGAGTGTGGCATATGCGCAAGCGCGACAACACCGCCGTCCAATCTGCTATAATGAATTAGCAGATTTCCTCTTGGGAGATATTGAAGAAATGGCGCAACGCCGATTCATTGCCATCATCTTAGGGGTTGTACTCGCTGTTGTTTCGGCGCGTTTGGCCGTGGCGGATGCGGGCCGGGCGCGTCTCGGCCCCGTGGCGGTGCTGCAGGTGGAAGGTCCGTCCGGTGTGTTATTTCCGTTTCTGCAGGACGGCGGATTCGATTTCGAGCGCATCGGCACGGACAAGGCACGCGTCTATGCCGACGATGCGGAGCGGAAACAACTGGAGATGTCCCCGTTCCGGATGCAACTCCTTGAATGGCAGCCGAACCCGCCGCAATTCGACGGCGATGCCAAGA
Organism: uncultured Nitrospirales bacterium; assembly: GCA_964559065.1. Classification (GTDB taxonomy): domain Bacteria; phylum Hydrogenedentota; class Hydrogenedentia; order Hydrogenedentales; family CAILVY01; genus CALEDJ01. The sequence goes on from CAZLII010000288.1 coordinate 2,341, forward strand.
CGCTTGGCACGTATCACAGTTACGATGACGTCACGGCGATGCTCTATGGTTTCGCCGGCTCCTATCCTGCCATCTGCCGCCTGCACAATCTGGGCAGTTCCGTCCAGGGACGCAGCCTCTGGGCGCTCTTGATCACGGACAATCCCGACGTGGAAGAGGATGAGCCGGAATTCAAATACGTCTCCACCATCCACGGCGACGAGCCGGTAGGCACGGAAATGTGCCTGTATTTCATTGATCTGCTCCTGAGGTCCTATGGCGGGACCACGGCAGAGGCGACGCGCATCACCTGGCTGATTAACAATACCGCCATCTGGATCGTTCCCCTGATGAATCCCGACGGACTGATGCTGGGATCGCGCTACAACGCACAGGGCTATGATCTGAACCGGCGCTTTCCCAGTTTTGTGCAGGACGGCGCAGCGGGAACGGTCTATAGTGGCGCGCCGCTCGATGACGCGGGACGCCCCCCGGAAGTGCAGCACATCATGCGGTGGACCGCCGACAACAGTTTTGTGCTGTCCGCCAATTTTCATGCCGGCGCACTGGTGGTCAATTATCCCTATGACGAGGATTTCGGCCCCCTGAATGTTTACAAAGCCTGCCCGGACGACGACCTCTTCATCCACATCTCCAAACTGTACTCGTTTTACAATTCCCCGATGTGGAACAGTCCGTCGTTTCCCTACGGCATCACGAACGGTTCCGCATGGTACACCATATTCGGCGGGATGCAGGATTGGAACTATCGCCATGTCGCCTGCAACGAAGTGACCATCGAATTGTCGAACACCAAGAAACCCCTGCAATCCACGTTGCCGACCTTGTGGGCGAACAACCGGGAATCCATGCTTCATTACCTGGAGGCGGTTCACATGGGCATTCGCGGGATGGTGCGGGACGCCCTGACCGATGCGCCGGTCTACGCGAAGATCGAAGTGCAGGGCCGCGCCCAGCCGGTTTTCAGCGACCCTGATGTGGGCGACTATTACCGCATGCTGCTTCCCGGCAAGTATCCGTTGACCATCGAGGCGCACGGGTATCACATGCGCACCGTCCCGCCGGTCACTGTGGCCGAGGGCGCGGCCACGCGCCTCAGTATCCGGCTCATGCCGCTGAGCGCGGGCGGCGCGGGACGGCATGCGGCGGATACCGACGTGGATTACCGCATTTCTCTCTCGGAAGTCCTGCGCGTCGTGCAGTTTTTCAACGCCCGCGCCTACCACTGCGACGCTTCCACGGAAGACGGCTACGCCATTGGTCCGGGCGACCAGAGCAGTTGCGATCCCCATCACAGCGATTACGCCCCGCGGGATTGGACGATCAGCCTGTCCGAAGTGCTGCGGCTGGTGCAGATATACAACAACGGCGGTTACATTCCCTGTGAGACCGGCGAAGACGGATTCTGTCTCGGCCTCTCATGAAGGCAGTCATAAACTGGAAAGGCGCAGCGCGTATTCCCAAGAAGGAGCCGGAAATGTTTTGTAGAGCAAAAACACAGGGGTTGGGAGTATTGTTTTTGGTGCCATTGATGCTCTGGGCATCGTTTGCTATAGCCCAATCCATGGATGATGTGGCCTTTTCCGCAGAATACTCCAGAGCTGATCTGGGTTGGGACTCCGGCTGGTATCCGCCGGGCGACCCGGAACCGGGCGCTGCGACGATTCAGGTCCGGCTGCTTTATGGCGCCGCCGCGCGCGTGGACGCCGATATTCAGGGTGAATATGAATTGAACGGCGATCTGCTCTCGCCCGGCGCGGCAGGCGGCGAATGGGGATACGATTTCGGCGCGGAAGTTCTGATGAAAATCGCATTTAACATCAACTTCACGATACCGAATCCACTTCCTTTTGGCGACGATTTCATCATCGAACCGTTTATCATTGACGTGCCTTACGTGCCTAATTTCGATCTGCGCACCACGCAATCCACTACGGTGGATTCCTATCTGCTTGACGAAGTCTCAGAACTCGCCGACAGCACGCCGCCGGTGACCGTCTACAGCCTGGACCTTGTGGACCTGATTCTGGGATGGCTCGACCCGCCACAGTGGGTCAGGAACATCATGATCATCAACGCAGGGGCCGCGCTGGATGTGGCTATTGAGACTTCCGCAAGACTTTCTTGTGATGACATGGCCTTGAGCGATGGAACGGTATTCACTGATGAGGGGCAGCAAGAGCAGGTGGATATTTCCGTTGATCCTTATACGGCAACAGCGGCTTACAACGAAAATTTCGAGTGGGATTTGGTATTGAACAATACGCCCTCGGTCTTTATCGAAATAAAGGTATTGGGAGTGGGGCCGCGCTGGGATTATCCGGTTACGACCATTCCATGGCAGGTCTATTCCGGGCCGCTCGCTCTGGAATTCAACGAGGATGACCTAATACTTCCTGTCGTTGGGGAAGGGGAAGGCGAAGGCGAATGCGAGGGAGAGGGCGAAGGTGAGGGGGAAGGGGAGGGCGGTGAAGAACCCGATATCTTGGTCACGCCTGAGATGCTGGACCTTGGTCATGTCGAGATGGGGGATTGTGTCATCGGGGTCTTCACGGTCACCAATACCGGCACGGAAATGCTTACCGGTACAGCGTCCGTGTCGCCGCCATTTACAATTTTCTCCGGATTCTTCTATCAGATCATACCCGGTGAAGACCACGAAGTGGAGGTGCGGTTCTGCGCTTCCGCGCCCGGCGAATTTGTGCGCACCGTCACGTTTACCGGCGGCGGTGGTGCAGAGCACATTGTTATGGCGATGGTTGACCCCATAGACCCCGAAGGGGAAGGTGAGGGCGAGGGTGGGGAGGGCGAAGGCGAGGGCGAAGGCGAAGGGGAGGGTGAAGGTGACGAATTCGACGGCATCCATGCTGCGGATCAAAATGGCGACGGTCAAATCAGCCTCTCCGAACTGCTCCGGGTGATTCAGTTATTCAATTCCGGAGGTTATCAATGCGACGCCATGTCCGAAGACGGGTATGCGCCGGGTCTTGGCGGCGATCAGTCCTGTATGCCGCATCACAGCGACTATAATCCGCAGGACTGGCAAATCAGCATCTCTGAACTGTTGCGCCTGATCCAGTTCTATAATTCCGGCGGATATCACTACTGCCCGGAGAATCCAGCCAGCGAAGACGGATTCTGTCCGGGGCTTGCATAAGCGAAACCGTTTTACAAAGTGAGGCGGCGCCGTGCCGTGAGCGGCGCCGCCGCACTTTTCCCCGTCTCTGATGTCTCTGATGTCCCTGATGTCCCTGATGTCCCTGATGTCCCTGATGTCCTTGATGTCCTTGATGTCCTTGAATACGCCTATGTGCTGGAGCCAGTGACAATACGCACTTCGCTCGGCGCATCCCATTCGCTGTGCGTTTCTCCGGACGCCGTCTTGCGATGTGCAATGCGCACATCGCCATGCGGGGTGGGAAAGCGGCCTTCCGCAAAATCGAGATCGCCCAGATGCGGTTGCACGCGCAACGTGGCGCAACCCGCTTCCAGCGGCCGTACGCCGAGCACGTGCTCGGTCAGCCAGGCGGTGGGGCCTGCCGCCCAGCCGTGACACAGGCTGTGCCGCAACCCCTTGTAACAATAGTCCCCATAGTCCGCATGGATGCTCTTGCGCCCGGGCGGCACGATTTGGTCAATGCCGACGGCGTCCTCCGCCCATGCGAGATTGAAGTCCTCCCAGAAGGTCGTCGCGCCAAGTTCCAGCATCTTGCCCCAGAACCGGCGGATCACCTCCAGACATCCCTGATAATCGCCGGCCATGGCGCGCGCCTGAAGCACATAGTACCCGTAGAACGTCGAAATCCCATGCAGCGGGTCCCTGGCCAGAATATCGCGATTAATGGCCGCCGCGTCGCCGTAGCCCGCGAGCGCGCACAAGGCATTGGCCTGTTTCGACGGCGTGGGCGGCGGCGCATGGCGCGCCA
>CAZLII010000289.1:0-6263 GCA_964559065.1 uncultured Nitrospirales bacterium
GGCCTTCTCGCAACGCTTCCCCTCATCATCGCGTTCCTGCTCTTCCAGCGCGCCTTCATCCGGGGCATCACAGCCGGTGCATTGAAGGCGTGAGCGCCGCGTGTTGAAAAGCCGGATTTCTGTACGAGATGACGAATAATTGAACCGCCAAGACACCAAGTTACCAAGATGCTGCATTTCTTTGTGGCCTTGCGGTGAAAAAAGACCGAGACCTGGTAAAAGCACGATGCCCGTGAATTACTGTATAATCCGCCCTTCAGGACATGATTACAGGAGAAACCGAACATGAAAAGCATGCTTACGCTATTGGCTCTTGTTATCGCACTCATACTGCCGGTCGCGACGCTTCACGCGGCGGAATCCGCCGAGCAGGTAACACCCAAGGCGGCGGATTTGGCGGACAACGAAACCGTCAGCCTCTTCAACGGTAAGGACCTCGACGGCTGGCACATCTATCTGAAGGACTCGGAGGCTGATCCAAAGGAGGTATGGAAGGTTCAGGATGGGGCCATCTGGTGCAAAGGCGATCCCTTCGGCTTTCTCCGCACAAAAGAGAAGTATGGCGACTTCAAACTTGTCATGGAATGGCGGTGGCCCGAAGAACCCACCAACAGCGGCGTCCTGCTGCGGATGAGCGACGAAGACAAAATCTGGCCCCTCTGCCTGGAAGCGCAACTCAAGCACGAGCGCGCCGGGGATGTCGTCGGCATGGGATGTGACTTTAACGAGAACATCCGGCCCGCCGGCGAATTCTTCCGCGTCGCGCCGCGTCAGAACCCTTCCAACGAAAAAGAACCCGGCGAATGGAACACTTATGAGATCATTTGCAAAGGAGACACCGTCGAATTATTCGTCAATGGCGAATTCCAGAACAAGGCGACCGGCGTGCAGGTCCCTGATCGGGGCTATATCGGACTTCAGAGCGAAGGCTCCCCCATCATGTTCAGGAATATCAACCTGACGCCGCTTCGCTGAGCATGGTTTCCTTGGGGCGATTCTCGGCCCTTGTGCGGACCGAACAAAGGGCGGGACGGCACAGCAGCATACGCCGGGACGGTCACCGTTATTGGGGCTGCGCTTACAGCAATACGAAGCATGCCGCCTCTTCGGCATTTCTGACAAATAATTTCCCGTGCGCCACCACGGGATGATTCCAGGTTTTCCCCGTCAGGGCCTGGAAACTTGCAACCTCATTGAAACGCGCCGGGGATGCCTCCACAAGCGTCACGGCGCCTCTCTCGCTCAACACCAGCAGCATGTCCATGTCCGCAATAAGCAGAACCTGCCCGCCGTAACGTTTGCCTTCCCATACACGGTCGCCGGTTTCGATGTTGATGCATAGCAGCCGGTCGCCATCAAAACCGTAGCAATATCCCTTGTGCAACACCGAATCGTTGAAATAGGGCCGGAAGCGCCTCGTGGTCCATTCCTCTCGGACCTCCCATGCGTCGTTTCGACGCTGAATCCGGAGAAGGCGCGACCCCAGCGTGCCCGCTGAACCCATCATGACCGAATCACCGCTTACCACAAGGGGTTGCACACAGCGGGGATTGCCGGAAATTTTCCACATGTGCTCCCAAAGGGGAGCGCCCGTTTCCGGGGCGAAGGCTTTCAGGCCGTAATCACTGAGCATCAACACCTGCGGAAAGTCGCCAATGCCGGCAAGATGCGGCGAACTGTATCCATTGGCCGCGTCACCGGAAGACCACATGATTTCGCCGGAGTCGCTTTGAAAGGCGATAAGGCCTTTTTCCTCGTTCTCTCCCGCTCCCACGATGATCAGGTCACCCATGACCAGCGGCGAAGCGGAAAAGCCCCAATTCGGCATCTTGATCCCCATCTCCGCTTTCAGGTCGCGGCGCCAGATGGTCTTTCCCGTCGCCGCGTCCAGGCACTGCAAGACCCCGGTCGCGCCTTGGGTGTAAAGCCTGCCGCGGTCGAAGACCGGCGTCGCACGAGGGCCTGAACCCATCGGGTCCTCATGAAAAGCATCCACCCGGTTCACCCAGACGTTTTCCCCTGTCGCCGCCCGATAACAGGTTACGAGTTCCGATTCGCCGTGTTGTTCCTGGGTAAACAGATATTCGCCGACCACGGCAAAGGAAGACCATCCGATGCCCATCCGACGACGCCATAACAACCGGGGCGGGGTGCTCCAGTCCGGGGAAAACGTGGTTCCAGCCAGGCGGCCATCCCGCGACGGCCCCCGAAAACCAGGCCAGTCAGCCGCACCGACCTCCGCCGGCAACAAGGCCGTTCCGCCCCCCGCCAGTTGCGGCAGTTCTGACAGGAGGTCTTCTGAAACCGGAGTCCACCGAAAAGACATAACGGGCAGGAATGTGCCGCCGAGGCCATCCACCCTGACAAGGGTGAAGCCGCCCGCACTCAGCAGCATCATGGCGGCGACGAGCCATCGCTGTATCCGCCAGCCAAACGGCAACGTAACGGCCATCACAAGCACCGCGATCGCCGACAGCGCGGGCAAGGCATACATGAGAAGCAGTGCGCCGTTCATCAGCGATCGTTGCGTGAAAAGCACCCAGAGCAACGCCGCGCCGAACAATGCCAGACCGATCACCCGGTCGCGCAGCGGCGTCCGGCTCGCCTTCAGCCACCAGAGCGCCAATAGAACCGTTGCCATGAACGGCACGGCCATAAAGACCACAATGTTGTGGATTATCGTTGAGGCAAACGGCGACACGCCGAGAATCAGGGCGCCCTCGGCAAGTGCAATCAGCACGGCCGGCCAGATACGCACCCTGATTTCCGGAATCCCGGAAGACGCTCCGTTCCCTTCCGCGTTGTCCAGCCCTTTCTGATCTTTATCAACCATAGTGAGGTGTAATCCCTATGCCGTTCCCTGTTTGTGGATTATGAAAAACGACCACTGTGAAAACAAATCACCGGACATATGGTCTGGCGCAGCAGTGAATGATTACGTTGACTTTGAAGGTGCAAGTTCGCAAATACACAAAAGGAAACATCGGTGCTCATCGACGCTTCCATTGGACTGAAGCAAGGATGAGCACCGATGAATACAGTTAAAGACAGGCCCAAACGTCGGGAAAATCCCGGCTTCCCGGTCGTCAGGCGACCAAGGAATCCACCTTTCAACGCCGTTTCCGGTCTGCTCACGACAATTGTGAACGCGCATCACCGGCGACCCGCACCTTGAATCCGAGATGCAGGCAGAGCGCGACGAGTTCGCGCAGGATGTCACCATAGCCGATCACAATGTGGTTGGACATGTGCGTCGCCATGAGTTCGTTGCGGCCGTAGCCGGGGATGTGGACATTGGCAATGGGCCAGACGGGCGTGGTCTTTTCCAGGCGGTCGTGCAGGTCCTCATCCGGCACCGTCACCACCTCGCCCGTGCCGCAATCCATGCCCAATTCGCCATACGCCTCGTAACAACGCGCCCACGTGATGACACCCGGCTTGGACACGCCCGAGCAGGTGCCGCCGCCCAAGGGGAAATACATCGGCGGCTGGCGGTAGATGTGTGTCTTCTTCCATCCGCCGAAATGCGCGGGCGGCGCGCCTCCGGAAATGAGAAAGACCCATACGAACCGGTCGCCGGACATCCGCCCCCACCGCACATCGTGCAAGGTGGTTTCCGTCGGCATGCCCTTGCGTTCATAGATGTTGTTCATGAGCAACTGCGGAATGCCCGCGCCCATATCGCCCTCGTTGAAATGCACGATGGGCTTGCCCGCATTCACGATTTGACCCGATTCAGGGTCGCGCACCGGCGGGCGGTCGGCGTTGTTCAACATGCCCTCGACCAGATCGGACGCGGGCACGCAGCGCACAAGCCCGTACTGGTAGGGGATGCCGATGGCGCTGAGGCCGTACCGCTGATAGATGCGCGCCGCGGCGGCATACATCTTCATTTGCGACATCACCTGGCCGTAGACCAGGTCCTTGTACTGGTTCGTGCCCCAGTGGAAGTTCGCGCCCTTGCGCAGCAGCCAGTCGAGATGTTTCTGGGCTTCCTGATCGCTCACCAGGTTCATCTCGGCGACGAGGTCGGACTGGTTCAGGTATTCGATGGGCAGGCCGACCGCGCCGAGTTTCGCGGGGTCCATGACGGCGTTCAGCATGCCCATGCAGCCGGGGTCCAACTGTCCCATGATGCGGCGCTCACGTCGGATTTCGGCGGCGAGTTCGCGGCCGAAGCGGTCCGCCGCGCCGCCCACCTTCAGTTTCGCGGCGTTCGTCACATGCGCATCGCTATGTGTTGTTTTTCCCGTGCGCGCCCATTGCTCCAGTTTCTTCATGAAGTATTCATCCTTGAGGAAACTGTCGCTCCACAGGCGGGAGTGGGGGACATTCAACCGGTCCAGGGTCCCGGAGTGATTCAACAGTGCGACCAGGCCGGGCCAGGTGCCGTCGAAATTCGCCAACAGGAGAATCGGACCCTGGTGGGTTTGCAGCGGGCCGGAGACATGATGGGAGTACGCCCAGCAACTCAACACGACCACGACCGGCGCCTTGGGGTCAATTTTCGACAATACGGAAGTGCCGTCACATTGCCGGGTGATGAAGCCGTGCTTGCGTTTCGGATTGTACTTGGGATAGACCTCCGTCACGTAGCCGAGTTTGGCGAAGGCTTTTTTCACGGCTTTCAGCGTGAGGTCCTGCATCGGCCAGCAACTCTGGCATGCCGAATCCCGAAAATCGCCGTTGGAAATCAGGTAAATCGTTTGCTTCTTGCTCATGGCGCCTTTCCCCATTGGTTAATTCATTCACGCCGGACTGTGGTCCGGGCCTTCACACACTACCATGCGCGTTCATTTTTCCCGCGCAATGAAAACAGCATAACACAGCCGGCTTTGGACAGGAAAATCCACCTCGCGATTGCAGTCAGAGCGCGGCAAGCGCTTCGCGAAGCAACTCGGCCATGCGCGCCAGATTCAGGGCAATGGCCTTTTGCCCACGTTCCGTGCTTGCTGTTGTGCGGGGGTCCTCTTCGCCAACGGCAAGCGGCGGCACGCTTGGATTGGGATCCAGATATTCCATGTGGACGAGGTGCGGATGCATGGCCATCATCAGCGAGGTTTCATTGCCGCCGGCATGATCGGTCTGGATGCCGAGTCCGTCGCTTTCATCCTCGCGCCAACAGGAGAAAATTTTCAGGCCATGCCGCCGTTCCCATGCTTCGCGGTTGGCATACACGCACTGGACAGAAGGCGCGTGGCCGTGGGCCACCACAATGCGGAATCCCGCCCGGCGCAACTGGGTCAGGCAATGCTCGATCAACTGCGCGAAGAATTCATCCGGGACCCAATAAGCGCTTCCGTCCAGTTGATGAGCGTCGTTGCCGGGGAAGCCGAAATAGTCCATGCCATAATACGCTTCGCCATTGATCTCAAAGCGCATGTCCGGCGCCAAAAACAACATCGGCAGGACGACCCCACCGACTTCCCGGGCCAGTCGTTCAAAGAACCCCTGCGCCTGCAAGCCATCGGACCCTAGCGGGAGATGTTCTCCATGCCATTCCAGGGTGCCCAGGGGCAGGTAGGCAATGGGCGCAGCCGCCAGCCGCGCACGGAACGCCGTCGGCGTGAGTTCCGCATAATAGACGCTGTCTTTCATGGCGTATCTCCATCATTTTGAGCGAATAGCGAGTGGCGAGTAGCGAGTGGCGAATAGGGAGTGGCGAGTGGCGAATAGCGAATAGGGAGTAGCGAGTAGCGAGTAGCGAGTGGCGAATAGGGAGTGGCGAATAGCGAATAGCGAATAGCACGTTAGCAGTGGAGTCAAGGGCTTCAACGTTTTTTCATCAAAGAACAGATCAGTGCGCGGATCATTTTTCCCAGCGAGGTCGTCCGCTCCGTTATTGCATGCACCTGGGTCTTTTCCAACAAAGCCACCCTCCCAGCCAACAGCACATGGGTTTCCAATTCTTTCAAACTCCCTTGAGAAATCCGCAGAAAGTGAACAAACTCGCTGGGCGTCTCGCGTCCCCATCCTTCGGCGATGTTCGCCGGAATACTGCCGGCCGCCCTTCGTATTTGCGATGTCAGACCAAATATCTCCTCCTTCGGAAAGGACTTCGTAATCTTGTATGCCGTTTCGGCCAATTCCATGCCAGCCTCCCAGACCTGAAGGTCCTGATAGGACCTGATCTCCCCTGGCATTGCTTGTCCTCCCTCATCTCAGTAATTGCTTTTGGTTCTCTCGCCATCTCACCATCTCACCATCTCGCCACCTCGCCATCTCGCCACCTCGCCATCTCGCCATCTCGCCATCTCGCCATC
>CAZLII010000290.1:0-6261 GCA_964559065.1 uncultured Nitrospirales bacterium
TTTTTGTCGTGGATTCCGTCTGCCCGAAGCGGGTTGGTATCCGGCGCGAACGGTGCAGGGCAAGCCGGTACATCCAATCAGTGTTCGCGCCGACTTCAATTTTCCGGGCGGGCGATTGCGGGTGCGGCATGCGAATTGTTACCCTCGACTCGGCGCTACGGAAGTGCGCGTGCAAGTGGTCGGCAACCCCGTGGCCACGCTGTCCACTTCCGACATGGAAGAAACCATCTTGGACTTGCCGCCAGGACGCCTGACCTTTGAATCAAACCACATCTATTTTGCAGAGGATACGGGTGAAATCATGGACATCGGCGGCTGGATAGGCCTTGAAACATTGGGCCAGCAGCCGAATACCATGCGGGAGAACGGTCAGTGAGTGTCCCCCACGCCGGTCTTGATATTGTGCTATTTTTAGGCCAGCGCATAGCGGGGGCGGATGCCGCCCCGTGCGGCGGCAAGCGCATCATCACCGGAGAAATGGAAGCCCTGCGGCACACGGCGCATACTGCAAGCCGCAGAACGGCATAGGCGCATCGCATGCCCGGGAAAAACAGTCATTACAAAGTGATCCTGCGATTGGCGGGGGTTGTCGTGTTCCTTGCGCTCGCGGGGTTGCTGGGCATGATGCTCGGACGCTGGACCGCGCCGGATTTCGCCCCCTTGGCCCCCGTCGCGGAGAAACCGTCTTCGCCACCACCCGCGCCGACAATGGAAGCCGAAGAAACAGTCACGGAAGAGACCCCGCCGCCGGTCTTCTTTGGCATTGGCGCCATTCCGGAAGGCAACCTGCCGTTGATCTTGGACCAGGTGGCCATGGCGCGAGACGCGGGGGTGCATCGCTATGTGTTCCCCGTGCCGTTTCCGTGGAGCGGCCCGCGAGAACTGGAAGAATCCTTGCGACTGGTGGAGGCCGTAATCAACACTGATCCGCAGGCCGCATTTCTCCTGAAATTAAATCTCAATCCGCCGGAAGAGTGGCTCGCAACCCATCCCGAAGACCGCATGGTGGTGGGCGGAGAATCGCGCCCCTACGCCACACCGGCATCCCGCGCATGGATCGAGGAGACGGGCAAGGTGCTGGCGGCCGTCGTTGCGGGCATGGAACTCAGTCCGCACAACAATCGCGTTCTCGGCTATCTGCTGACTGCGCTGGGGGAAGAACGCTGGTACAACAAGGGCGGATTTGACCAGTCGCCCGCCAACCTGCGGGCCTTCCGGCAATGGCTGCGTCGGAATTACCGGGACGAAACGGCCCTGCGCAAGGCTTGGAATGATCCCAATGTCGCGTTCGATGCGGTGGCCATTCCGCGCAAGCCGGATCCCGCCCCCGCAGAATCGGTTTTTCTGTCGTTGCCGCAAATGCAGCCCGTTGCCGATTACCAGCGATACACTTCGGAAATCACGGCGGACGCCATCGCCATATTCGCCGCGCTGGTGCGCAGCGTGGCCGAAACCCCCGTGAACATCCTGGTCCCCTACGGCTACGCTTTCGAGTTGGCCAACAACGACGCGGGGCATTTCGCGCTTGGCGTATTGCTGTCGAGCGAGGTGGACGGATTTGTCAGCCCCGTGTCCGCCATTGATCGCGGCGTGGGCGGGGCCGGCGGCATGATGGGGCCGGTGGACACTGTCCGGTATCACGGAAAGTCCTGGATGCTCCTCGACGACACGCGCACGGGCGTGGCCTGGGACGCCGCCGCCGGCAAAGCAGCGCGCATGAAGGGACTGGTGTTGGAGGATGTGTTCAACGTGCAGCGGCGGAACTTCGCGGCGGCGCTCGTGCATCGCATGGGGATCGCCTTTACGGACCCGCTGGGCGAAGGTTGGCTGCACGATGCGGAAATCTGGAACCGCATCGGGCAGATGCGTGAAATCTACGCGCAGACGCAGAAGGAAGAGGATGTTTCTTTCGGGCCATTTGTGCCGCCGGACTTTGAGGCGCATGCCGAAGATGCAACGCCGTTGTCTGCCGACGACATGCCTCTCCCGGACAGCGATCAGGGGACTTCCGATGTCCAAGAAGAACATCCCGAAGACGATGACGAGTATGACGTGGAGGACAACGACGTCAAGATGTTGGATGCGTGGTTTGATAGACCTTCCGGCCTGATGGTCGTGGTGGATGAAATGTCGCGTTTCTACCAGCAGGGGGAGCCGCGTTTGAACGAGATTCTGTTGTGCGCGGCGCGGGATGCGGCGGTGCGCGCCGCCCTGCCCCTCCAGTTCTGCCTGCTGCAGGATGTGCTGGACGACATCGCCGACCCCATGCCGGTCTATCTGTTCCTGAACGCATTTCGCCTGACCGATCCGGAAAGGGAGCGCCTGCATGCGCGTCTCGCGCGGGAACATGCGACGGCGATCTGGTTGTATGCGCCGGGCTACATCAGCGGGACCGCCGACGCGGCGCATGTGGCGAAAACTGTCGGCATGAAGGTGGGGGTCTTCGATGGCCCGGCACGCACCGGGTCATTGTTTGTGCTGCAGGGGCGCGGCATGCGCGAAGGCGAAGAATTCGGCAACGCGCTGGAGATTCAGCCGTTGTTCTTCATTCAGGATTCCGACGCCGACGTGCTCGCGCGATACCGGCAGGCCGACCGCGCCAGCGTGGCCATGCGCCAGACGGACGGCGGGTGGACCTCCGTTTTCTGCGCGGACCCGAACCTTACGCCGGAATTGCTGCGGGAGATTCTCAGCCTGCTCGACCAGCATCTCTACCTTCCCACGGGCGGACCGGTGGACGCAGTGCATGCCGGCGGTCGCCTGATTGCTGTCCATGCCCGGGGCGCAGGCGACCGCATGGTCGCCTTGAACGGCCTCTTCAATGTGACCGATCTCTTCGACCCTGCCACCGGATGGGTCAACCGGGATGGCTTTGTCTTCGGCATGAAGAACGGCGAAACCCGTCTCTTTCAGTTGTCCATGCCGTAGGCGGCGCAGCCATATTTCTTTCCTGGTGCGAAGCGGCCAGTCTACGATTGAGGAAGTTCGCCGCTTGCATCCATAGCCGTTTCGCTTTCATCCGCCGGGGGGCACACATCCACAGGACACAGGGTGACAATCTGACACATCCTGTCGTTCCCAACGATCATCTCCAGGGTCTCCAAGGCGGCATTGCCCGTGTTCTTCTCCCAACACAGGAAAACCCCATGAAGGGTTTCCCCTTCCTGGCTATCCCGGATGCGTCCGGTCATTTCGATAATCAAGGGCGCTTCTTCATTCAGGTCATTGGCGGAACGGCGCATGAATGGTTCCGCATCCAGGGCAACAGCGGCTGGGGCTTCCTGGGGCCAGTCGGAACGGATGCCATAGGCCAATAAAGTATTGGAAAGAGGTTTGCCCTTTCTGATGTAAGCGTCAACGGACAAGACATAGCGCTTCTCTGGCGCAGTATCCGCCGGACACGGGAACAGGAAAAACGCCCCCGGCCTGCAATCAGAATACCTCGGGTCCATACCCTGTAACGGGAAAGCGGAACCGTCTTCCTTCGGTGTGAAAAACAACATCGCCTGGGCGACATCGTCCGCATTGAGCCAGGCGGCGCCACTGCGAACAGGCGCGCTCTTCTTCACCGCCACCGCGTCAAACTGGTCCGCCAGGCGGAACGGCAATTGCCAATCCCCGCCCAGTACACTGCTGTTAAGCCGGGCGCGCGCCAGCGCGCGGACTATGTGGTCCATTCCCTCCGGCATGGATATGGAAAAACGGGGCTGTTTCTCATTCCCCACATCAAATTCAACCGTTTCCAGCTTGGCCTCATACGCTGATAGCGGGTCTATCTTCAAGAGTTCCTGAAACATGCCACGCCCTTCGGTGTCAATTGCAGGAATGATACTGGCCGCTAAGCGGGTCCGCGGCAACAGCACGGTCTTGACCGCATCTTCTCCCCGGCGGTAGCCCCTCATTCCCCGGGAAACCTTGAATTGCAGGCCGGATGATTGCCGGGGGGGCCGCATCATTCCGGGAACCTCTCCATCAATCGAATAGAAGCCCTCCCTTCCCGCGAAGATAGTCCTGAAAGCGGTCCATCGGAATCCGCCGCTTTCCCATGAGGAATTTAGCGAGAGTTTGATCAACTGAAAGGCGTCATCCGCATACGCGGGCAAACCCAGGTCAAATTCCGCTTCCACCATCGGCGCAATATTCGGCGCAATGATACTGTGCGCTTCCGCTCCCTGCCCTGCAAATACCGTCACCTTTTCCTGCCTCGAAAGCCCTGATTCGGGATCATCCATCGCGATTGTAAATATCCCCGGTTTCACGGGGCCTATCTGGAGGCGCCCTTCGGCGTCCGTGACGCTTGCATGTTCGACTTCCTCCTCCCCGAAGAGTTTGCCCGCCACCTTCATCGCCACGCCCGGCGCCGGCGGGCCGCTTTCGCTGCCGCGCCGCAGCACCATGTTCAATTGCGCGAGCGTTGGCGGCGCGGCCTGGGGCGTTTGCTCTTTCAGCGCAAGCAGGATTTCCCGGTTGGTGGACTGCAACTGCTGAAAGGACGCCACAATGAACACAATCATCGCGAGGCCCACCAACACAATCACTGCTGTCTTGATATAATCGCGCATCACTTCCTCCTTGATGGCATCCCACCATAACTGCCGCGCCACGGCGCGCGGATCGCCGAAACGGTCCAACACCCGCGCCCAAATCTCGGAATCGTTGTCTATGTCGGTGTTGCGTTCCCGCTGGGTGGCCAGCGCAAGGTGATCCGACAATTCATCCAGGATATCCTGGCGCAATTGCGCGGGCTCCTCGCGCCGGGGCGGCGGAAACGTATCCGCCTCTGAAAACTCAGGCCAAGCCATGCGAAGACGCTCCCAATACGCCGTCCACGCCCATAGAGAACTGCCGCCATTCCTCGCGCTTCGCCGCCAGAGCCGCTTTCCCTTGCAGTGTGATTCGGTAGTACTTGCGGCGGCGCCCATCCTCGGTTTCCACCCAATACGATGACAAGAACCCGTTCCGCTCCAGACGATGCAAGGCCGGGTAAAGACTGCCCTCTTTTAATTCAAAGACACCCCCTGAGCGCGCCAGAACTTCTTGGACAATCCGATATCCATATACAGGCTCAGGCTGCACCACCTGCAAGATGAGCATCTCGACCGTGCCGGACAAGAGTTTTGGGTCCATGACTTGCTCCTTACCTAGACGCTCTATAGCATAGACTGCCTATGTATAGAATAGCATGGCACCGCGCGCCTGTCAATACCCCCCCCCGCGCGGAAATTTTTGAGCCCGCCGCCCCTTCCCGCGCCCCGACCGAGGCCGTCAAATCAGTGCGGCTTTAATCCCTGCGGAAGCGGCAAGGGTATTTGCGCGTCCGCAACCCAGCGCCCGCTATTCCCCGCCCTTCAGCAATTCGTAGAGCAAGACCACGTCCTGGCGATAGCTCGTGCAGACGCCGTCAAAAGGCCCGGGAGACGACGGGCCGCAATCCCAAGCGTTAAAAGACCCCGCCTCCAGCGCCGTGCGCCCGAGAATTCCCATTCGGTAAACCTGGACACCTTCCGCGTTCAACAGCACCACGCTCACCGCTGACCGAAGCGTACCGGTAACGCCATCGAACTCTTCATGCTCGGCTTCCAAAAAGCACCTGCACAAACCAGCGTCAACGGGAGGCTCCAAATTCGGCGATTCACAACCCAAATCAAACGGCTCCGCGCAATACGGCACGGCCTCGAGGAGGGCGTGCAACTCGAGCGCCAGGTCTATGCCATCTTGCGCCTCAGGGTCGAAACCCAGCGCTATCATCGCCGCTTCCTCGCCGTCGGTCAAGTGGTTGCCCGTGCTGTCGTCCGGCAGGGGGATCAGATACGTGTCCGGCAGCGCGCCGCGTGGCAGGAAACCGTCCTCGCTGAAGGCCGGGCCATAATAGCCGCCCACACTGTAAAACTGCACCAGCCGGAGCACTTCCCCCAACCCAATGGTCCAATCTTGCGGATCGTAGTCGCTGTCGTGCGGCGCGCAATCCTGGGCGGCGCCCAGTCCGGGCCGGTAGCCGTCCTCGGTGTCTTCTTCGCTCGCCGCGCAATGATAGCCACCAAAGTTAAACAGTTGAATCACCCGCAGCAGTTCGGAAATGGTGAGATGGCCATCTCCAGAGAGATCGGCAGAATGTATCGCCACGGCGGGTGTCGCATAAGGCTCCTGCGCCCGGCTCACCGCTCCGCAAAGCGCGAAAACCGCGAACAACACCCCAATGATTGCATTACACAAGCGCGTATTGATGGTGCCATACCTCCTTCAGGTGGTAATCCAGCCCAT
>CAZLII010000291.1:0-6259 GCA_964559065.1 uncultured Nitrospirales bacterium
AGGGGAGACCTGTGGTCGACTGGTGTCCCCCTTTGAAGGGGGTGGCGCGAAGCGCCGGGGGATGTAGAAGTTTATATAGCATGGCCTGACAATTTATGCCATTCCGCTAAAGTGTTACTCCATATGGAATGACCGGCGGGGCGCCGGTCCCACACTGCGGGTCCCACACCACCGGTCCCAAACTGCCGGTACCAAACTGCCGATCCCACAGTGTCTGTCCAACCCTGTCGGTCCCACGCTGAAATGGCGGTGTTGCTGTTGGGAATTGGCCCACCCTCAAAAAAAGTCTTGACTTTTTCGCTTGCGTGTTATAATAACGGTGTATTGGAGCACTTGAGCACCTCAGGGAACGCGCAAAGGTTTGGCCTGGAGGAGAGCGCGAGCAGGGTGACAAAGAGCGAGTGCCTCCATTTTTCCTGTGTGGTCCATGGTTGGAAACAGGGAAGGCGGTTTTTTTTGTTCAGGAAAGGCGGATGGAGTGCGCCTTTGTGTTTGATGCAAATAGAGAAAGGTGAGGCAAGATGCGTGGAGCAGGATGGTGGACAATGAATTTGCTGGTCATTGGGATTGTGTCGGTGCTTCTTCTGGGCAGTCCGGATGCGTGGGCGCAGCCGGGGGCTATCGAGTGGAAAACGCCGGAGCCGGCATGGTCGGCGTCGGCTGCAGCCCCGTCGACGGTATTGGGCGGAGGCGCGCCGCGCCATGTCGTGGTGCAGTTTGAGAAGCCGGTCTCGGACGCGGCGAAGGCGGAGTTGGCGGCGGGGGGGGTGCGTCTGCTGCGCTACCTGGGGTCAAATGCGTTTTTTGCGGCGGTGACGCCGGGGTCTCAAGCGTCGTCGGTGGCGGAGGCGGCGGGGGTGGTGATGGCGTCGGAGATTGCGCTGGGATGGAAACTGCACCCGATGCTGGCGGCGGGGGAATACCCGGATTATGCGCGATTCCCGGTCCTGCATGAGGAAGGACAGGCGAAAGGCGCGACGGAGATAGACACGGCGGCGCTGTATGTGATTTTTCATGAGGACGTGGACTTGCTTTCGACGGGTGTTGACGCGCTGAAGCGGCACGGCGGCCTGGTGCGCGACTATATGTACAGCATTAATGGGGTGGTGGCATGGGCGCCGGTGGCGAATGTGGCGGCGCTGGCCGCTGAAGATGTGGTGCAGTGGGTGGAGCCGCCGCTGCCGCCGCTGGGTCCGACAAACGACTCGAACCGGGCGAACACCGGGGTGGACATCGTGCAGGCGGCCCCGTACAACCTGAGCGGGGCGGGGGTGAACGTCATGGTCTATGACGCGGGCACGGCGCGGGCGACCCACCAGGATTTCGGGGGCCGGTTGACGGTGCGGGATGCATCGGGGATGATTGACCACGCTACGCACGTGGCGGGGACGATCGGCGGTTCCGGCGCGGCAGGCGGCGGCACCTATCGGGGCATGGCGCCGTCGGTGGTGTTTCAGTCCTACGGGTATGAGTGGGACGGTTCGGGCTGGTGGCTGTACACGAACCCCGGGGACTTGGAATCGAACTATAACCAGGCGATCAACACCTACGGGGCGGAGATCGCGAATAACTCCATCGGGAGCAACCTGGCGTGGAACGGCGCGCCGTGTTCGTGGGAAGGCGACTACGGCGCGACCTCGATGCTGATTGACGCGATTGTACGGGGCAGCCTGGGCGCGCCGATGCGGGTGGTCTGGGCCAACGGGAATGAGCGGGGCGGCTCGTGCGGGAGCGGGTATCACCTGACGGCGCCGCCGGCCTGCGCGAAGAATCACATCACGGTGGGCGCCTTGAACTCGAACAACGACTCGATGACGTCGTTTTCGAGTTGGGGGCCGAGCGACGACGGACGGATCAAGCCGGACATTTCGGGGCCGGGCTGTCAGAGCACCGGGGATGGCGGCGTGACTTCGTGTGACAGCGCCAGTGACACAGCCTACACGACAATGTGCGGCACCTCGATGGCCTGCCCGACGGTGACAGGCATCTGCGCGCTGATCCTGGAGGACTGGAAGGCGCTGTATCCGGCGGCGGCGTTGCCGCGCAACTCGACGCTGAAGGTGCTGCTGGCGCACAACGCGCTGGACTTGGGCAACGTCGGGCCGGACTACCAGTACGGCTACGGGCGGGTGCGCGCACAAAACACCATAGACTTTCTGCGTTCCGGGACCTATATCGAGGAAAGCATCAGCCAGGACGGCCAAATCAACTATTTTGTGAACGTGTCGGGCGGCGCCGCGTCGCTGAAGGCCACCATCGCGTGGGACGATCCCCCGGGCGCGATCAACACCATCCCGGAACTCGTGAACGACATTGACATTGTGGCGATTGAACCCGGGACGGGGACGATTCATTATCCGTGGACGCTCGACCCCACGTCGGGCAACGAAGGCAACCCGGCGGTACGCACGGGGCCGGACCGCCGCAACAACATCGAGCAGGTGGTGGTGGATTCACCGGCAGCGGGGACGTGGACCATCCGGGTGACGGGCTATGCCATTCCGTCGGGACCGCAGGTCTTTTCACTGGCGACCACGCCGGATTTTTCGACGGCGACTTCGGCGGGCGTCATTTCCCTGGACAAATCCAAATATGCCTGCGCGGACACGGCGGTGATCACGGTGTCGGACACGGACCTGAACACCAATCCCGGCACCGAGCAGACGGTGACGGTGTCGATCGCCTCTACGTCGGAGCCGGGAGGCGAATCGGTGCTGCTGACGGAGACAGGCCCGGACACGTCCATTTTCAGTGGCAGCATCGCCCTGAATACGACGGACGCGCCGGGGGTGCTCCTGGTGGCGGACGGTGACGCGGTGACGGCGACGTATATTGACGCCGACGATGGCGCGGGAGGAATCAACGTGCCGGTGACGGCGAATGCAACCGTGGATTGCCAACCGCCCCTTATTTCCGGGGTGGCGATTACGGATATCGGTGCGACCCGTGCGACGGTGACCTTCACCACCGACGAACCGGCAGTGGGGGTGGTGCGCTACGGGCTGTCCTGCGGCGCCCTGACGCAGAGCGCGTCGGGGTTGGGCTTGCAGACCAGCCACAGCATCACGCTGACGGGCCTGACCCAGGACACGCCGTATTTCCTGGCGGTGGATGCGACGGATGCGGCGGGCAACGCTGCGACGGACGACAACGGCGGCGCCTGCCACGGCTTCACGACCCTGGAACAGCCGGACTACTTCACGGAGTTGTTCGACGCGGCGGACAACGATGTAGACAACCAGACCCTTTATTTCACGCCGGACGGATCGGCGGACTTCTACGAGGCCTGCCGCGAAGTGGCGTCCGGGTTCCCCTCGGACCCCTCGGGCGGCACGACACACGCCCTCGGCGACGACAGTTATGTCGCGAGGACGCTGTCGGGCGGCCGCCAGGTGTCGCTCTATGGCGTGTCCTACACAACCTGCTATGTGGGCAGCAACGGCTACATTACTTTTGGCAGCGGCGATAGCACCTATGGGGAATCGCTTGCGGCGCATTTCTCCCTGCCGCGCATCTCCGGGCTGTTTGACGACCTGAACCCCGGCGCCGGCGGCACGATTTCGTCCAAGGAGTTTGCGGACCATGTGGCGATTACCTATCAGAATGTCCCCGAATACGGATCATCGAGCGGCAATAGTTTCCAGATTCGGATGTACTATGATGGGACGCCGAATGCGGGCCTGATCACAATCACCCACCTCAGCATCGCGGCCACGGACGGCCTCGTGGGGCTTTCCGAGGGGCTGGGCGTTCCGGTGGATTTTGTGGAAAGCGACCTGAGCGCCTATTCGGAATGCGGGGTGCTGCAGGTTACGCCGGCTTCGGGCTTGATCGCATCTGGCGAGGAAGGCGGTCCCTTTACGCCGGATACGGTCACCTACGCGTTGCAGAACACCGACATGGTCAATCCGTTGGTGTGGACGGCCGGAAACGGGCAGCCGTGGGTGGACCTGTCCGGCACGGGTGGCAGCATCCCGGCGGGCGGGACCGCTTATGTGGATGTCAGCATCAACGCGAACGCGAACGCTCTGGCGCCGGGCACCTACAATGACACGGTGGTCTTTACGGATGTGGGCGCCTCACAGACAGTCATGCGCGGCGTTGGCTTGACGGTAACCCCCATTGGCGGAAGCGGTCGGGTACTGGTGCTGTTCACCGAGTGCGGCGACAGTTCGGATTTTGTATCGCCGGCGCTTGCCAATCTGGGGGTCAGCGATGTCACCATGGTGACCGATATGTCCGGCGCTACGGCAGCCATCCAAAACGGCCCGTGGGACCTCATCATCGCAGACAGTTACAACTATACTATTCCAACAGACGCCCTGGATGCGTTGGTCACATATCACGGCGGCGGCGGGCGCATCATTTTCTCGAGTTGGGACACAGGCTTTTTCTCGCACGCCATTGCGGGTGAGATGGGCGTCAGTTATGTCAATTCCTACACGACGCCCCTTCCCATCTACGCATGGACGGCCACGCCGCTCTTTGACACGCCCAACAGCGTGCCCGACCTCGCGAACTTCGTTGACACCTGCAATCAGGACGGCCACCGCGTCAATCCGACCACGGCGACCGCCATTGCCGGTTATACCGCGTCGCCGCAGGCGAATGAGGCGGCGCTGACGCTGAGTCCCAGCGGGCGGATTCTCTTGAATGCGTTCACGCCGGGGCTGGTGAATCAGGACGCCGACAGCGACAGCAAGCATGACATGACTGAACTGTACGAGAATCAGATTCATTTCATGATTGGTGAAGGGGAAGGCGAAGGGGAAGGCGAAGGCGAGGGTGAAGGCGAGGGTGAAGGGGAAGGCGAAGGGGAATGCGAGGGCAATCTGGCTCAGGATGCCGGTTTTGAGGCGGGAACGCCCAATCCCTTCTGGACAGAGTACTCCAGCAATTTCGGGACGCCCTTGTGCGACCCCGGTTCCTGCGGCTACGGCGGCGGCACAGGCCCGCACAGCGGCAGTTGGTGGTGCTGGTTCGGCGGGATTAGCGGGGTGGTGGAGCAAGGTTCAGTCGAGCAGACGGTGACCATCACGGCGACGGGTTCCGCCATGCTCGAATTCTACCTGGAGATTCCGGCAGCCGGAAGCACCGGCTATATGCGCGTGCGGATGGACGGCGACCTGCTTTTCGAGGCGACCGAGGCGGATGCTGCGTCCTATAACCCGTACACCTATGTCGGATTGGATATTTCGTCTTACGCGGACGGCGGATCGCACCTCTTGCGCTTCGAGAGCATTACAGATGCAGGCGCTGGCGCGCTGAATTTCTTTGTGGACGACATTTGTCTCACCGCCGAGGGCGGCGAAGGCGAAGGCGAGGGCGAAGGTGAAGGCGAGGGCGAAGGTGAAGGCGAGGGTGAAGGCGAAGGTGAAGGCGAGGGTGAAGGCGAAGGCGAAGGCGAAGGTGAAGGCGAGGGTGAAGGGGAGGGTGAAGGCGAGGGCGAAGGCGAAGGTGAAGGCGAGGGCGAGCCGGAGCATGACCTGTGCGAAGATGCAATAGAAGCGTTCACGGGCATCCCGGTGTCCGGCACGAACATCGGGGCGACGGGGACGGACATCTCGTCCTGCGCTTCAAACGACTACAATGATGTCTGGTACCGGTGGACCCCGGAAGATGATGGATTCGCGACCATCAGCCTGTGCGACTTCGCCGATTTCGACACGACGCTGGCGGTCTATGACGCCTGCGGCGGCGGGGAGTTGGCCTGCAACGACGACGCCTGCGGGTTGGCGTCGGAAGTGGCGCTGTCCGTGGAGGGCGGCTTCGAGTATCTGATCCGGGTCGCGGGCTATGGCGGTGCGTCGGGCAACTTCACGCTGCTGGTCACTTTGGGTGAGTCGGAGCAGCTGCTCTGCGAAGACGATGCCGCCTTTTCGCAGCGCCCCCATATGCCGGATGAGGCATGGAGCGCGTTCACCAGCAGCGACAGTTCCACCCACAGGGTCTATGAGAACTTCTGGGGGCTGAGCGAGAGCATCGCATCACTGCGCTGGTGGGGTATTGAGGCGGACTATGACGCGGGCTGGGCGCCATGTGACCGCCCCCTCCCCAATCAGTTCCGGGTCGGTTTCTACACTGATAACGGCGGGATGCCGGACCTGCTCGTGGATGAAATGGTGGTGACGCCCGTGGTCTGGGATACAGGCCTCTTGGGGATGGGCACATACGCGTTCAAGCAATATGACGTGGTCCTGCCCTCGCCGGTCGCCCTGAGCGCCGGTTGGGTTTCCATCGAAGGCGTGGACACCGACGC
>CAZLII010000292.1:0-6240 GCA_964559065.1 uncultured Nitrospirales bacterium
GGAATGCGGAATGCGGAGTGCGGAATGCGGAATGCGGAGTGCGGAATGCGGAATGGGGAATGCGGAGTGCGGAATGGGGAATGCGGAGTGCGGAGTGCGGAATGCGGAATGCGGAGTGCGGAATGGGGAATGGGGAATGCGGAATGGGGAATGCGGAGTGCGGAATGCGGAGTGGGGAATGCGGAGTGCGGAATGGGGAATGCGGAGTGTAGAAGTTGATTTGGAGGCATTGCCGCAGGCACTGGTCCGACATGTCCAACTGGTCCGACATGTCCGACTGGTCCGACATGTCCGACTGGTCCGACGATATAGCGAAGGCGTTGCGCCTGCGTGGGACAGGCTAAAGCCTGTACTCCAGAACCTCTGGCAGGCTGAAGCCTGTACTCCAGAACTTCTGGCAGGCTGAAGCCTGTACTCCAGAACTTCTGACAGGCTGAAGCCTGTACTCCAGAACTTCTGGCAGGCTGAAGGCTGTGCTCCAGAAGGTTTGCGCAAGGGCTTCTTCGGCGCGCCTTAACCGGCGAAGTCCAGGCCGGCGCGAAGGGCGGCGAGATTCTTCTCAATCATCGCCTTTTTCTGTGCGGGGAGTTGGCGAAAGATGGTCTCGATGGTTTCGAGGCGGACGATGGGTTCCGCATTCAGAAACGCGCCGAAGGCGACGATGTTGGCGGAGCGTTCGTTGCCGGCGACATTGCGCGAGATCTCCGTCACGGGAATCCACACGGCGCGCAGTTCGCCGTTGCGCTTGCTGGTCGTACGGTCAATCATGGACGCGTTGCAGACCATAAGGCCGCCCTGCTTGATCATTGGCTCGAAGCGTTCCAGGGAAGGTTGGTTCATCAGGATGGTGGCATCAGGATGGCGGAGCAGGGGAGACCCGATTTCATAATCGGAAATGATGACGATGCAGTTGGCGGTGCCGCCGCGCATGGCGGCGCCGTAGGTGGGGAAAAAGGTGGCGTTGCGCCCCTCCTGGACGGCGGCCTGGGCCAGCAGGTCGCCCATGTACATGATGCCCTGGCCGCCGAAACCCGACATGACGATCTCAAAGTGCATGGAGGGATTCCTCGGGTTGCGGCATGGGCGAGGGCACGGTCTCCAAGTCCTTGAACACTCCCAGCGGGTATGTCGCGCACATGACCTCTTCAACCCAGCGTTGCGCCTTCGCGGGCGACATCTTCAGGTTGGTCGGGCATGCCGAGAGCACTTCAACAAAACCGAAGCCATTGTGCTCCAGTTGCGTCTCAAAGGCGTGAAATATGGCTTTGCGCGCGCGGCGAATCTGCTTCGCGTCAAACAACGCCACCCGCTCGGAGTAGCGCACGCCGTCGAGCGTCGCCAGCAACTCCGCCATCCTCAGGGGATAGCCCTCGTTCCCGATGTTGCGCCCGGCGGGTGTGGTGGTGGTGCGCTGGCCAAGCAGGGTGGTGGGGGCCATCTGCCCGCCGGTCATCCCGTACACGGCGTTGTTGACGTAGATCACCGTGATGCCTTCACCGCGGTTCGCGGCGTGCATGGTTTCACACAGGCCGATGCTGGCGAGATCGCCGTCACCCTGATAGGTGAACACAAAGAGGTCGGGCCGCGCCCGCTTGATGCCGGTGCCCGTGGCCAGCGCGCGCCCGTGGGCCGCTTCGATCGTATCCACGTTGAAATACTTGTAGAGCATGACGCTGCACCCGGCGGGGGCGACGCCCACCGCGCGGTCCGCGACGCCGAAGTGGTCTATGGCTTCCGCCACCAGCCGGTGGGCGGTGCCGTGCGTGCAGCCCGCGCAATAATGGGTCACCGCATCGCACAGCGCGTCGGGTCTGCTGAAAACCTTCTTTGCCACCGATCACAATTCCTTGAGTTTTTCCAGAATGTCGTCCGGGCTGGGCAGGCCGCCGCCGGGCCGCCCGAGAAAATGCACTGGCGTTCCCGGCTGGACCGCCATGCGCACGTCGTCCACCATCTGGCCCAGGTTGAGTTCCACGTCCAGAAAGGCGCGCACGCGCTCGGAGAGGGCGCGCAATTCCTTGAACGGAAACGGATAGAGGGTGAAGGGGCGGAAGAGGCCGACCTTCATGCCTTGTTCGCGGGCTTCCTGCACCGCCGACAACGCGATGCGCGCTGCGGTGCCGAAGGCCACCACGACGACTTCGGCGTCATCAAGCGCGAATTCCTTGAATCGGACCTCATCGCGTTCAATCTGCGCGTATTTGTCGCGCAACGTAATGTTGAGTTCCTCCTGGATATCGCCTTCCAGATACATGCTGCGGATGTTCAACGGCGGGCGGCCTTTTGCGCCGGTCACCGCCCACGGCTTGTCAACGGTGACAATCGGTCTTTCGTGCTTCAGACAGGCGCCTTCGGCCATCTGACCGATTACGGCATCCGCCAGGATCAGGGTCGGATTGCGGTATTTCTCCGCCAGTTCAAAGCCCAGCGCGGCGCAGTCAAACATTTCCTGCACGGAGGCCGGAGCGAGGACAATCGTGCGATAGTCGCCGTGGCCGCCGCCGCGCGTGGCCTGGTAGTAATCGCCCTGGGAGGGCTTGATGCCGCCCAAGCCCGGCCCGCACCGCGTCACGTTGACGACCAGGCAGGGCAACTGGCTGCCCGCGAGAAAGGAAAGCCCCTCCTGCATCAGCGAGATGCCGGGGCTGGAGGAACTGGTCATGGCGCGCACGCCCGCCCCCACCGCGCCGAGCACCATGTTGATGCTCGCCAGTTCGCTTTCCGCCTGCAGGAACACGCCGCCCACTTCCGGCAGCCGCGCCGACAGGTATTCCGGAATCTCATTCTGCGGGGTGATCGGATAGCCGAAATAGCAACGCAACCCCGCCTGCACCGCACCCTCGGCCAGCGCCACATTGCCTTTCACCAACTTTTTCGGACCCCGGTCCGCCACCATCCATGATCCCTGTTACTGCTTGTTGCTCCTGAACACCGCTATTCCCGCCTTCCGACCGGACAAGGCCCGGAGGCATTCACCTTCCCTTCCGCCTCTGCCAGGATTCCGGGTGCGCGTCGCCACACCGGGATAACAGCCTTGGCGCCGATATGAACCGCTTGCGATTCTGTTCACGACACCCTGCGAAAAGGAATATCCGGCAAGAAACGAAATAGTAACAAAGCCCCTCACAAAGATCAATTGGCTTTCAGTCTGAGGCATTTGCGAAACGGGTATTTTCGACGATCCTGCTACTGCACACTCCTGCTGTTTTCGACAAGGACTTTCCTGTTTCTTGAGTGAAAACGCCGATTTCGCAAATGCCTCAGTCTCGGAACTTTGCAGCGCCATCCCGGAATTATGTAATAGACATGCGTCTTGCCGCGTTTGTTTTACCACTACTGACGCGGCGGGACGCCTGTCCCCACTCCGCATTCCGCATTCCCAGGCCCGGTGGGTTCCGCTACCGCTTCACCCACCCTACAATTCCGCATTCCGCACTCCGCATTCCGCATTCCGCATTAAAGAGGTGGTAGCAGGAAGAGGCGGCCTTCGCCGGAGTCGAAACTGATCTGCAGGCCGTCCATGTCAGGGCTGTCGTCGTAGAGGGGGATTTCTTCACCCGTTTTCGGGCTGACTTCGCGCACTTGCGCGTGGTCCGCATCGAAGGCGATCGTCGGCCAGGCGGTATGGCAATAGTCGTCGTTCATAATCAGCAGCGCGCGGCGTCCGTCTTCGTGGCGAAACAGGCCGATAATGTACGCGCCTTCCGTGATGGCGGCGATGCCCGTGTCCTGGATTCTCGCCGCCGGGTCTTCCCCCCTTGGAATGCGCGCCACGCCGGTGCTGGTGAGGCGCATGAGCGCCGGACCGAGTTGCCGGAGTGCGGCGTTGATGCGTTTGGCCTGATCGTAGTGGCGGGTGCGCGTGCCGTCGCGGCGGATGATTGCGCCGCCCTTGGGGAATTCATGACTGAGCGGGGTGTAGTAGCAGAAATACATGACGCCCTTCGCGCCGTAGGCGATGGAGGCGAAAATCTGCCAGCGCACCTGCGCTTCGGTGGGATCGAAATGCGGGCCGAAGGGCATGATGTTGAAGAAATTCCAGAAGGGCACGCCGTGTTTGAGCGCATAGACGCGCATGTATTCCAGATTCTCGCAATAGCCGTCGCGTCCGTCGGCGTCGGGCCGCATCAGCGGGTAGTGGTCCATGGAAAGCACGTCGGGCCGCACCTCCTCCATGAATCGGCGGACATGCTCGTCGTAGGTGTCTGTGCCGAGTTGCTTCTTTGAGGCGTAGGTCGGAAACAGGTTGATATATCCGAGTTTTCCCGGGCGGATGCGGCGCACGGCGTCCACCTGGTCGCGCAGGGCGGGGAAATCGGCGGCGCTGGGTTCGTCGCGCAGGCCGTAGCCCCACGCGGCGGGGTGATCAATGAGTCCATCCTCATCCATCCCGTGCGCGGGCACAATGGCCTTCATGCCGAAGCGCTCGCACAGGTCCAGCACACGCCGGGTGTCTTCCGGGCCGCGCCCGCCGAAGCCGCCGATAACCATGGTGAAATTGGCCTCGGCGATTTCCGCGTAGCGTTCCCCGGCGCGTTCATCCAGCGGCGGGTCCACCCAGAAGCCGATGGCGAAGCGGTCCTGTACAAAGCGCCCGGGAATGGCGGCATCCGCTGCATGCAGCAGCGCCAGGCCGATGCCGGCGATCATCATGGTGCTCATGGCGTCATCCTTTTTTGTCATGTTTTGGCCGAAAAGCGTGAATTGTCGGCCCGATCATGCCCGCTTGAATGCGGCAGGTTGTTGATCTCATGCAGCAGATATTGGCGCTCCGGGCGCCGGCAACATAAACGGGTCCTTGGCTTCTTTCAACAGCGCGGCCAGCCGCGCATGCAGTTGCTCGCGAATCGCGGCGCAGTCGGGATCATCGGCGCGGTTCTGCAGTTGATAGGGGTCGGTGACGTTGTCGAACAGAAAGCGCGTTCCGTCCTCCAGCACGAAATACGTGTGGCGCGCACTGCGCATGCCCCGGAAAATCGGCGCGGGATGGTTCCGTCCGCCCGAGGCGTTGTCCTTCGCGATGTGCATGATCAGTTGCGCGTCGGGTTCGGGGCCGCCCTCGCCGCGCACATGCCCGGAGTAGTCCCGGCCCGCGCAGGACCCCGGCACGGGAATGCCCGCCAGCCCACAGAGCGTCGGCATCACGTCAATCGCGCCGAAGAGCGCATCGGTCGCGCCGCGCTTGACGCGCCCGGGGGCATGGACCAGAAACGGCGTTCGGATGGATTCCTCGTAGGGCTGGCGCTTGCTCCCGACGCCGTGCGAACCGAACATGCTCCCGTGATCGGATGAATAGACCACGATGGTGTCGCGCGCCTTCGGCGACGCCTCGACCGCCGCGAGGATGCGGCCGAGTTCCTCGTCCACAGCGGTGATGTGGGCGTGATAGCCCTCATAGTGCGGCGACCGGTTGCGCCGCGCGATCTCGATTTGCGCATCATCGGCGTCGCGGACATTGGGCCGGTAGGGCAGCGAACCCTCCGGATACAGCGCGCGCTTCTCCGGCGGCGCATCGGTGAAATCCGCGTGCGGCGGATTCAGCGACAGCACCAGCAGGAACGGCGCGTCCCAGGATTCCCGCATGAAGGCCAGCGCCTGGTCCGTCATCAGCGTGGCATTGTAGCCCTTCGGCCGCACTGGCTCGCCGTCCCTGGGGTGATAGCGGCTGTGATCATAGTAAGTGTTGGTTTCGGTCCAGATCAGCGACAGATCGAAGCCGAACGGCTCCGCGCGCGTGCCGCCGAGGTGCCATTTGCCGATGTAAGCGGTGCGGTAGCCCGCGTCCCTGAACGCATCACCCAGCGCGTATTCGTCATGGCCGAGCGGAATGTTGTTGTCAATCACGCCGGTCTGATACGGCCAGCGCCCCGTCATCATCATCGCGCGGTACGGAGAACAGACGGGGTAATTGCTGATGGAATGCGTGAACGAGAATCCCTCCCGCGCCATGCGCGCCATGTGCGGCGTGTGCACGCCCGGCATCTCCGTGAACGACATGGACTGGTAGCGGTGCTCATCGCTGAACACATAGATGATGTTGGGCCGCGCCGGGGAATCCTGCTGCGCCCCGGTCGCCGCCGAGGCCGCCGCCGCGCCCGCTGCCGCGAGGAATTGGCGCCGGCTGAGTGTGTGTGTCTTGCGCTTCATGATTTCGCCTCCCAACCGTGCCGTAGCATGGGCGTCTCGCCCATGCGATGTCAAAGATCGAGGCTTCTGCGATGCAACGTCGGACAGGTCGGA
>CAZLII010000293.1:0-6235 GCA_964559065.1 uncultured Nitrospirales bacterium
CTTGCGCGGGAATGACGAATTCCGCAAAACACCTCATTTTTTGCGCGTCATTCCCGCGCAAGCGGGAATCCAGAACAGTTCGTTTGGCCCTTGAACTGGCTGCAAATATTGAGCGTAAACGCATAGTGGTCTTACTTAACCGAACACGAATGGAAATTTCTGCTATTTCCAATCGTGAGTCTTTTCTTTCACTGATTTCTATAACTTTTTCCCAGCAATTCGCGGGCGTGTTCCATGCTGAGTTCCGACACAGTGCCGTCAAGCAGGCGCGCCAGTTCTTTGACACGATCCGCTTCAGACACCTGTGCCATCCGAGCCACGGTTCGACCCTTCACCGTCGCCTTGGTCACCTGGTAATGCGCGCCTGCCGCCGCCGCAATCTGGGGAATATGCGTAATGCAGATCAATTGATGGGTTTTCGCCAGCGCCGCCAGTTTCGCTGCCACCTTCCGCGCCGTCGCGCCGCCGACCCCGGCGTCAATCTCGTCAAATATCAGCGTAGGGATGCGGTCCGCTTCCGCAAATACCGCTTTCAATGCGAGCATAATCCGCGAGATTTCTCCTCCTGACGCCACGTGGCGGAGCGGCTTCGGATTCTCGCCCACATTTGCCGAAAGAAGAAATTCAACGTGGTCCACGCCATCCCCGCCCAGCGGCACTTCTTTGAATGCAGTCTGAAATTGCGCGCCCTTCATCCCCAACTCCTGCAGCGCCTCCGCCACCTGCCGATCAAGGCGCTTCGCGGCAGCCCGGCGCTTATTGGACAAATCTTTGGCCGCCCGGTCCGCCGTACGCGCCAGTGCTTCGCGTTCGCGGCGCAAAGCATCCAGGCGTTCATCCCGGCGGACATAGGCGTCCACCTCGCGCGCGGCCGTCTCGCGATAGGCCAAAATCTCCTCAATATTCGCGCCATACTTACGCTTGAGATCACCGATCAACGCGAGCCGGGTATTTATGGCATCCAATGCTTGCGGGTCGAATTCGATATGCTCCGCGCGCGCCCGTGCGTCCATGGCCGCCGATTCCACCACGCCCCGCGCGCCCTGCAATTGATCGGCCAGGTCGGCAAAAGCGGGATCAATCTGTTGCAGTTCCCGCAGGTCGCGCAGCGCCGCGTCTATGGCATCCACCGCCGCGCCGTCTTCGTTCTCGTACAGTACGCAGTGAACACGTTGGGCCAGCCCGTGAATCATCTCGGCGTGCGTGATCCGGTGCAACTGCGCCTTCAACCCCTCGTCCTCTCCGGGACTCAACTGCCCCGCGTCAATCTCGCGAATTTCATGCTGCAAGAAGTCCACGCGGCGCGCCCGGTCGCGGTCATCGCGGTCCAAATCGGCAATTTCGCGGTCCAGTGCGCGCAGACGGGCCACCATCTCCGCCACTTCCGCCGCCAAGGAGGCCGTTTCGCCGAAAGCGTCCAGAAGTTCCAACTGCCGATCCGTCTTCAGCAGCGATTGGTGCTCATGCTGTCCGTGCAAATCCACCAATTCATCTCCGATTTCGGCAAGTGCCGATACGGGCGCCATCTTGCCGCCCGCATAGGCCCGGCTGCGCCCGTCAGCCGCAACTACGCGCGACAGCAGCAAAGCGCTGTCTTCCAATGCGATGTCCTGGGATTCCAGCAGGCGCGCCAGTCGGGGGGATGTCTTGCCGACGCGGAACAATGCCTCCACCGTGGCGCGGTCCGCTCCCTCGCGCAACGCGTCTGCCGAGGCCCGCGCGCCCAATACCAGATTCAATGCGCCGACCACAATGGACTTGCCGGCCCCTGTTTCTCCGGTCAGCACATTGAAACCGGGATGGAAATCCACCTCGATCTCATCAATGATGGCAAAGTTTTTGATGCGGAGCGTTTCGAGCAATGCTGCGTCCGTTTCCCCGGTGGCTTGAATTCCTGTGCACCAGAACAGGCTGAAGCGGCGTTAGTATGCCCCACGATGAATCTGCCGTCAAGTGAAGGTTGGCGGTTGCGCCGAAACAGGAGACGAGTAGAGCAAAGCGAAGAAGGAAAAGAAGAGAAGACCTGGTTTGCGGCCCGCTGGGACCACAGGCGGGTCGCCTGTATCCCGTGACAGGCTGAAGCCTGTACTCCAGAACTCAGCGCGGGCGTTCCGGCGCGTTGCCGTTCAACGCATCATTATCATCGTGTGTCAAATTTCAGCCTCTGTCCGTTTCACCCAAGTATGCCAGGAATTCACGATTTCCGGCGGGACCCAGGAGAGGCGAGGGAATCGCTTCAAAATGAGTCAACCCCAGGTTGCCCGCAAAGGCCTTGATTTCTTCAATCACGTGCAGATGAACATGAGGATCTCGCACAACACCGCTCTTGCTGATGTGT
Source organism: uncultured Nitrospirales bacterium (assembly GCA_964559065.1). Taxonomy (GTDB): domain Bacteria; phylum Hydrogenedentota; class Hydrogenedentia; order Hydrogenedentales; family CAILVY01; genus CALEDJ01. Next base: position 2,339 of record CAZLII010000293.1, read on the forward strand.
TCGCGACCGGCCTCAAATTGCGGCTTGATCAGCACGACGCCTCGGGGATGCTTGCCGAGCACTCCCAACAATGGGGGAAGGAGCAGCCGCAACGAAATGAACGAGCAGTCCACCGTGAAAAAAGTGGGACCATCAGGCACTTGGGCTGCGGTAATGTTGCGGATGTTGCGCCGATCCAACACCACGACACGAGGGTCTTCACGGAGGGACGCCGCCAATTGTCCATGTCCCACATCAACGGCATAAACCTTGGTGGCGCCGCGCTGCAGCAGGCAATCGGTGAATCCCCCCGTGGAAGCGCCGACATCAATGGCTGTTTCTCCGGTGATGTCGAGATGAAAGGTGTCCATCGCCGCGTCGAGTTTCTCACCGCCCCGGCTGACAAAGCGCGGCTTGCGTCGAATCTGCAGCACGGCATCTGCAGGTATGCGCATGCCGGGCTTATCGGCGGATTGTCCATCGGCCAGAAATACATGTCCGGCAAGAATCAGGTCCTGTGCGCGCACGCGCGAAATCCCCGCCTGCTGTTGCACCAGTATGTCAAGCCGAACCTTTTCCATGACACAAGTTTTGGAGCACAGGCTTCAGCCTGTAGCGTTGCCGTGTCGCCCCGCCCTCACGGACGCACACAGACACACACGGCCGGGCCTTCACCCTGTTGCGTTTCCCCCTTATTCCGGAATGCATGAACCCACAATTCCAACCTGTTCAAGACCAAGGGGGACACCATTTTCAATTCATTTCCAGGAGTGCCGCTGCGTGGGCGCTGATGGCTTCTTGGCAGCCTTCCGGGCCAACGCCTTCATTGGTTTTAGCCTTGACCGAGACCCGGTGTTTCTCGATGCCGATGGCTTCCGCCAATCGCGCGCGGATGGCGTCCATATACGGCTGTAGTTTTGGATACTCCGCGACAATGTTCGCATCCACGTTGACAATATGATAGCCGGCCGCGCGCACCAGCCGACACGCGCTCATGAGCAGTTCGACACTGTCGGCATTCCGGTACCGGGCGTCCGTATCGGGGAAATGCGAACCGATATCTCCCAGCGCCGCAGCGCCGAAAAGGGCGTCGGTGATGGCGTGACACAACACGTCGGCGTCCGAATGGCCCGCCAGTCCCTTTTCATGGGGAATCTGCATGCCGCCGAGGACCAGTTTGCGCCCCTCTTCCAGCCGGTGCAAATCATAGCCAATACCAATCCGTATCATGCCAAACCCTCCTTTATGACGACTTCGGCCAAGGCAAAATCTTCGGGTGTCGTCACTTTGAAATTCAGCCATGTGCCATGCACCAGTTTTACACGCGGCCCCGTCCAGCGCACGAGGGTGGCGTCATCAGTGCTCATGCGGCCTTCGGCGCGCGCGCGGCGGTGCGCCGCGCGGATCACTTCCACACGGAAAGTCTGCGGCGTCTGACACGCCCACAGGCGTTCGCGGGGAGGCGTTGCCTCCAGCCAGGCATCCTGGTCTGCTTGAAAAATGGTGTCCACCACGGGGATTGCGACGCTCGCCGCCCCGTATTGCTGTGCCGCGTCAATGGACGCCCGGATTGAATCCAACGGCACGAACGGGCGGGCCGCGTCATGGATGACCACAATTTCAGTGCTGTCATCCAGCGCAGCAAGACCGTTCCATACGGATTCCTGTCGCTCCGCGCCGCCGGGAACCAGTTGGCAACGATTGCCGGGGAAATGCCGCTGCAACACCGCCTGAAAAGGTTCCACTGCATCCTGCGGGCAGACCAGCACAGCCCCGTCCAACAGGCCAATCCCGGCAAAGCGGGCCAGCGTGCGGGCAAGCAACGGAGCGCCCGCCACATCCACAAGGGCCTTCGGGCCGCGTCCCAGGCGTTGCCCCGTCCCTGCGGCGGGAATCAGCAATTGCACATTCACTATGCCAGACCGTTGAAGCGGGTGAAGATCATGCGGCCCGCAGTGGTTTGCAGCACGCTGGTCACCAGCACCGACACGGTCCTGCCCATGTACGCCCGCCCACCATCCACCACCACCATCGTGCCGTCATCCAGATAACCGACGCCCTGCGTCGGTTCTTTGCCTTCTTTGATGATCTTAATTTCCATTTGTTCATCGGGCAACACCACCGGCTTCAGGGCATTGGCAAGATCATTGATGTTCAGCACTTGGATGCCTTCGATTTGCGCAACCTTGTTCAGATTGAAATCATTGGTCAGAATCTTCGCGTGATATTGTCGCGCGAGGATGACCAGTTTCCCGTCAACCTCTCGGACATCCTTCGGATCATCCTCAATGATCTTCAGTTGCACATGCGATTTTTCGGGATCTTGCAGCACTTTGAGAACATCCAGACCATGGCGGCCCTTGGCGCGGCGCAGTTCATCGGCGGAATCCGCAATGTTTTGCAGTTCCTTCAAAATGAATCGGGGCACCAGAAGCATGCCCTCCACAAAACCGGTCTGGCAGACATCGGCGATGCGGCCGTCAATGATGACGCTCGTGTCCACCAGTTTCAGGCCCGCCACTTCCGTATTCCGGCGCTGGACCGCCGATATCAGCGATTCCCACTTTGAGGCGTGTGTCAAACCAAGCGAAATCCCCACAAACCCGAAAATCAGAACCATGGTCACTGTGACAAACACGCGCAAGGTGAAGTCTGTGTTCGGAAACCACAAAAAGATGTACTGTCCGATGAAGAATCCAACCAACATTGCCAGTACAATCGCCACCAGCGCGGGCGCCAGGCGCTCGTACAATTCCTGCGTCACAAAATGCAACAGAAAAAATACCGCAAACGCCGTCACACCGCCAATCATGCCCCCGATGATCATCCACGGCAATTCGCTGGCATTCGGGGTATACTCCTGCGCCAAATACCGCGCCCAGATAACCCCCATAACGACACATGCCAAAAAGAAAATCCCACGCACAATTTTTATTGTCATCACAATGACTCCTTCCTTGATGAATGTTTATCAATTATGGATAAAACAAACGACGACTACGCCGATATAATCTCTGGCGCGCGCGATTGGTTTCCATCCGGCACAGCCGATATCCCCATGCAACCACGCTTTTACACCTCCTTCACGGCGCATCGGCAGCCTGCATCGAACCGCCTGCGGCACAATGGCTCTCCCACCCCCTGTGCAGCAGGTCGGCGTTTCGCTCAAGGCCGCTATCGTGTATCGCCATGCAGGATATCACTATAAGGCGTTCAAATACAAAACAGTGGACGAACTGGAAAATTCGTTGAAAATATGGCGATCTTGGTGCCCGATCTCCCAGTCTGAGACACCCGACTTAAGAAGTCAATTGTCGCAATACCGCCGCACAGGTGGTTCCATCAAGGCGAAGAGATTTTTCACGCGCCTTCTGTCCGGAAACCAGCGAAACGGCGTCCTTGCGCAGTCCAAGCGTCTTGGCCAAAAACGCGCACAGCGCGCTGTTGGCGGCTCCTTCCACCGGTGGCGCGGTCAGGGCGACCCGGATGCGGCCGTTGGATTCGCAAACAATGGCGTTTCGGGATGCCTTGGGCTGCACCCGCACATGCAGCAGGACATAGCCGTCTTTCTGTTCCACCGCAGCCATGAGACCCTCAAAGGGCTTCCTCCAGCCAATGCCCCATGCGGCGGAATTTTTCCCGGCGTTTTTCAACCGAATACGCGCCGCTTTGACAGTCATCCAGGAATCGGTCAATCTCATCTGCCAGGACTTCCGCCGCGCCCGCCGGATCATGTTGCGCCCCGCCGGGCGGTTCCGGCAGGATCGCGTCAATGGCGCCCAAATCCATCAAATCCTGCGCTGTCACCTTCAGCGCGGCCGCGGCCAATTCCTTTTTCTCGACATCACGCCAAAGGATTTCCGCGCAGCGCTCGGGCGGGCAAATCATGTATACCGCATATTGGAACATGCATACCCT
>CAZLII010000294.1:0-6225 GCA_964559065.1 uncultured Nitrospirales bacterium
CGCATGCGTGTTTGCGCATAGTCGCCTGCCAAAGCCGCCCGCCTGCGCCTCGCTGGCCGGGGGATTGCGCCGTTTCGGACGCCTCGATGCGTACACCCGCCTTGGACTCGCCGCCATTGCGCTCGCGCTGGAAGACGCTGGTCTGGCCGAATGGAACCGGAAACGGTTTTTCGGATTGGTTGCCGCGACGGAAACCGGATGCTTCGAGACCGACGAGAAGTATTGCCATACTATGCTGCCGGACGGCGGCCGATTCGCCAGTCCGAACCTCTTCGCCTACACCCTGCCGAACTGCATGCTCGGCGAGGCTTCCATCCATTTCGGCCTCAGCGGCCCGCAGTTTGTGGTGGAGGACGCCGGGCCTGACATGCTGGCCGGGGTCCGCGCCGGACTCGACATGCTGCGCTTCGGTCTGTGCGATACCGTCGTTGCGGGCGTCTGCAATACGCTCATCGAATCCGATACCATTGCAGGGCGATGTCCGCCGGGCGCGGCTTTTTTCGTTCTTGCAAAAGATTCCGCCGGTGAACTGTCACTGGACGGCGATACGCTTCGCTGGCGGGACAAACCCGTCGCATCGCTGGCGTCGCTGGTAAACACCGTGGGAGATACAGGACGCGCCTCATGAAAATGCTCTTAATCTATCCGACATGGCCGAAATTGGACCGGCAGACCGTGTTTCATCTGCCGCCGCACGGCCCGGTCGTCTTTGCCGCCGCCTTGCCGGAATGGGTGGATGTCCATTTTGTGGATGAAAATGTGCAGGAAGTGGACTTTGAGGCATCCGCCGATCTGGTCGCGATTTCCGCCATGCTCACCTGCCAGTTGCCGCGCGCCTTTGAAATTGCCGACCACTTCCGCGCCAGGGACATCCCGGTGATTTTCGGCGGCATCGCCACCATGCTGCATTCAGAGGAGGTAGTGCTGCATGCCGACAGTGTCTTTTTGGGAGAGGCCGAGGGCCACATCGAACAGGTCATGAACGATTTCCGGAACGGCGCGCTCAGGCCGGTCTATGATGTGATGAAGACGCCGCCCGACACCGCGCTCGTCAAGAGCGCGCGGCGCGACATTCTGGACCGCAGCCGCTACGTCTATCGCGGCGTGCAGATGCTCGACCTCGTGCATGCTTCGCGCGGGTGCAAGTTCAACTGTTTCCCCTGCTGCAACGCATTTCTCGGCGGGAAATTGTTCCGGCCCCGGCCCATTGCGAATGTGATTGAGGAAATGGCGCAGATTCACAACAACCGGCTGTTCATTGTGGATAATTCCCTGGCCCAGGACCGCGAATGGGTGGTGGAATTGTTCAAGGCGATGAAACCACTCAAGAAAAAATGGGTGTCGCATCCCGTGTATTACGATGACGAGGCGCTCAAACACGCCGAGGAAGCCGGATGCTGGTACGTTTATCAGGCATTTTTCGACACCTCCGAGGTCGCCCGCAATCGCATCCGGATGTTGAAGGAGCACGGCATCGCCATTGAAGGAACCATCATCCTGGGCACGGACGATCAGGACGAGGATTACATCAAGCGGCTTGTGGACTTCCTCTGCGAAAATGAACTGGATGTGGCGGAATTCACGATCATGACGCCGTTCCCCCATTCGCCGATCCGCACAAAACTCGAAGAAGAAGGCCGCATTCTGAGCAATAACTGGCTGGATTATTCGGCGGACAAGGTGGTCTTTCAGCCCCGGCGCATGACACCGGAGAAACTGCTTGAAATGTATCATTACGCCTGGGATACGTTCTACGGCGAAGGCGGGCAGCAGTTGAAACTCGGCCAACTGTTCCGAAAAGTCATCGAGCGGGAAATCGCCGACAACACCTATCGGCGCTATAACCCGCGCGCGAAACGCCGGTTCCGGAAAGAATCCCCGTGAAAACAGGGGACAGGCACCTATTTTTCCTGTCCCCTGTTGCGAAAATGTTACGAAACACAAAAATAGGTGCCTGTCCCATGTTGCGCATCGCATTCATAAACGCCAATCTCTGCGAGGACCCCTACCCCGTTTACCCCCTGGGCATGGCGTTGCTCAGCGGCGCGCTGGCCCGCGCCGGACATGAGGTGCAACAGCATGACCTGCTCGCCGCAGGCGGCGCGCCATTGCCGATACTGGACGCACTGAGATGTTCAAAACCGGACCTGGTGTGTCTGTCCATCCGCAACATGGACAACGTGGATTCGCTGGCGGTTTCGGGGAACTGCCGGGGACTCGATCTCGCGCGAAGAATCATTGGCGAGATACGCATGGTCTGCGATGCGCCGATGATCGCGGGCGGGTCCGGTTTTTCCATCGCGGCGGAGGCGGCGCTGGATTACATCGGCGCGGATTACGGCGTGGCGGGAGAGGGGGAACAATTGCTTGTCGAACTGGCGGGCGCGTTGTCGGCGGGCGGGAGCATTCCGCGCATCAGCATCGCCAACCGCAGTCCCATGAATCTCGACGATCTGCCGGAACCGCTCCATGATCCCGCGCTGATGCGGTTCTATCGCGAAAAAAGCGGCATCCTGAATGTCCAGACCAAGCGGGGCTGCCCGATGCACTGCGCCTATTGCACGTATCCCATGCTGGAAGGGGCGTCCATGCGTTTCTGGCAGCCGAACCGGGTGGTGGAGGAATTGCGGCGACTCCACCGCGATTTCGGCGTGGACAACGTCTTTATGACGGACTCGATTTTCAACGACCCCCGTGGCGAATACAAACAATTGGCGGAGGCGCTCATCCGGGCGGATGTGCCCGTGCGCTGGGGCGCATATTTCACGCCGTTCCGCCTGACGGCGGAAGACCTGGCGCTGTGCAAGCGGGCCAAACTGTACGCCGCCGAACTCGGCACGGATGCCGCTTCGGACGCCACCCTCGCAGGGATGCGCAAGGCATTTGACTGGGAGGCGGTGCGCCGCGCCACGGAGGCCTTCGCGCGCACGGAAATCCCCTGCGCCCAGTTCGTGATGTTCGGCGGTCCCGGGGAAACCATGGAAACGCTGGAAGAGGGGCTGCGCAATATCCAGGGGCTGCCGCGCACCATCGTCTTCGGCTTCTCCGGCGTCCGGGCATTTCCGGGCACCGCCATCCGGACCCAGGGCGTGGCGGAGGGGCTATTCCCCGCCGACGCGTCGCCGCTCGACCCAATCTATTACGTCTCGCCGGGAGTCAACAAAGAGGCGATGGACCAGCGCATCGCGACCGCATGGGCGGGACACAGAGACCGCGTCTTTCCGCCGGAAGAAGGCGCCCGCACGGTCAGGATGCTGCGGGCCTTCGGGCACAAAGGGCTGCTCTGGGACAAACTCCTGGACCAGGACCGCGTGGATTCGCGCGCAGCGCGCAGACGACAGAGGAAACGCGAATGAGCGCGGGTGTGGACAACAGCCGTGTTTTGCTGGTGCATCCGCTGGGCTATGCGCCGCAGGCGGCGGGCCGCGACATCTCGCGCCTGGCGAACATTATGCCCCCCCTGGGTCTGGCCAGTCTGGCGGCCTATCTCGAACAGCATGGCATGTGCGCGGACATCATTGACTGCTTTGCGCATCCCGATTCCCAGCAAGCCATTGACGGCCATGTGCGCAAACTTCGGCCGGGTTTCGTCGGATTCACCTGCACCACCGCCGGATTTCTGGACGCCGTGCGGCATGCGGAACGCATCAAGCGGATCAACCCGGAAACAAGGTTTGTTTTCGGCGGCCATCATGTTTCCGCGCTGCGGGAGCAGACGCTTGATGCGTATCCGATGAATATTTGTTCGTCTCTTTCAGAGAAAGAGACGAACAAATATTCAGTAGTGGATTACGTCGTTGTGGGGGAAGGGGAGCGGCCCTTGCTTGCGCTGATGCAGGGAAAGCATCCGGAGAAGATTCCCGGCCTTGTCTGGCGCGATAATACCGGCGTTCGGTTTGCGGGATTTCAGGATGCTTCGCTGGAATTGGATTCTTTGCCATTCCCGGCCTATGAAAAACTTGCCGGGTATCCCGCCGCCTATCAACTGCCGATATTCAATTATCCCGCCACGCCCAACGCCAGTTGCATCTCCAGCCGGGGTTGCTGTTTCCAGTGCAGTTATTGTGATCGGTCCGTGTTCCGGCGCAGTTTCCGGTTCAATTCCGCGGAATACCTGTTTGCGCATGTCCTCCACCTGCACCGGCGCTTCGGCGTCCGGCACATCAATTTCTATGACGACCATTTCGCGTTTCATCGGGGGCGGGTGGAGGCGTTCTGCGAACGCATGATAGAGGCGCGATTGCCGATCACCTTCAATTGCGCCTCCCGCGCGGAGCATCTCGACCCCGAACTGCTCCGGCTGATGAAGCGCGCGGGCTGCTGGATGATCAGCCTCGGAATTGAATCGGGCGATCCCGATATCTTGAAAATGCACCGCCACAACCCAAGCCTGGAGAATCATGTGCGCGCCATCCAAGAGATTCACGACGCGGGCATCCGCGTAAAGGGCCTGCTGATGATCGGGCTTCCGGGCGAAACCGAAGCGTCTTTCCGGCGCACCATGGAATTTGTCTTCTCACTGCCCATTGACGATTTCAATCTGGCCAAATTCACCCCCTTTCCCGGCGCGCCCCTCTATGAAAAGATTCACGAACTGGGGACATTCCATGAGGATTGGGAGAAAATGGACTGCATGCACTTTCAGTTCATTCCCCGGGGCATGACGGAGGAGCAGTTGCAACGCCTCTTCACCGAATTCTACAAGCGGCATTTCATGCGGCCCAGAATCCTGCTGGACTATGTCGCCATGCTCTGGCGGTCGCCGGACAGTTGGCGGCGTTTCATACTGAACCTCGGCAGTTTCCTGTCCTTTGCGCGGACCGATCAGCGGATTCAAGGGGGATAAGATGGCGGCGTTCAGCGATTCCATAGCCGTCGTGGTCCCTGTGTACAACCATCCGCAACGCCTGCGCGAGGTGGTGGAGCGCTGCCTGGCGACTCATCCGCATGTGGTTGTCGTGGATGACGGCAGCCGCGAGGACCCCGCGCCGCTGTTGGAGGGATTGGCCGTGACCCTGCTGCGGCACGAAACAAATCGCGGCAAAGGCGCGGCGATGCGCACCGCCGCCCTGCATGCCGCATCACAGGGAAAAACGCACATCATCACGGTGGACGCTGACGGCCAACATTTCCCGGAAGACATCCCGAAAATCATTGACGCCATTGCCGATCACCCCGATGACATCATCATCGGTGTGCGCCAATTCGAGGGGAGCGGCGCGCCCGGTGCGTCCCGTTTCGGACGTTCCTTCGGCAACTTCTGGGTGCGTGTGCAGACGGGGGCCGATGTGGGCGACATACAGAGCGGGTTCCGCGCCTATCCGGTGGAAGTTCTGCGCGAAATCCCCACTTTCACCCGCCGTTATGCGTTTGAAGTCGAAATCGTGGTGCGCGCGTTGTGGGCCGGACGCACCGTGCGCACCGTGCCGGTCCGCGTCCATTACCCGCCCGGCGGGGAACGCATTTCGCATTTCAAGGGCCTGCGCGAAAACCTGGTGCTCTCCCTGTTGAACACCCATCTCACCATCCGCTCCATTCTGCCGTGGCCGCACCGGAAACTCCCCCCCGGCGCGCGGCGCATCGAGGGTGTATCCCTGCGTTCCTTTCTGCGATCGGCGAAAAGACTTTTCACCCAGAGCGCCCACCCCGGCGAAGTCGCCCGCGCCACGGCATTGGGCCTATTCCTGGGCGCCCTGCCGCTCATTGCCGTGCACACCATCGTCATCTTGCATGCGGCGGCGTATCTGCGCCTGAACAAGGCCATCGCCGTGGGGGCGAGTCAGTTCTGCATGCCGCCGCTGGTGCCGGCGCTGTGCATTCTCACAGGCTACCTCATGCGGCACGGACAATTTGTGACACTTCAGGATATTCGCTCAGCGAGCGCGGCGTCTTTTCTGGAATTGGGCTACATGGGCGCGGAGCGCCTCTGGGAGTGGATTCTTGGGTCCCTCGTGGTCGCGCCCGTGATCGCTATCGCCGGCGGCGGCCTCGTTTATCTGTTTGCCATGCTGTTTCGTAGGATGGTACATTCGTGACTGGCTAATGTCGGAATTTTGTTCTACTGGATTCCCGCGCAAAGGTCTGTCGGTTTAATCGTATCAGTTCCCCCCTCGTTGCACCACTCCTGCGGTGCAACGCATGACGAAGGTGCTCTGCGCCGAAGAATGACGTATTCCCCCGAAACGCGCTGCCGCATGGCGCGACGCGGAGCGTCGCCGTGCTGCG
>CAZLII010000295.1:0-6220 GCA_964559065.1 uncultured Nitrospirales bacterium
GGCCCAACGGGCCGAAATCCCTTAGCCTGGGGCAACGCCCCAGGTGGCGTGTGCGTGTACGCATATGTGGCGGCCTGAAGGGCCGCGATGGCAGGTATCGCGCCCCGTTGGGGCGCATGGACCCGGTTAACCCTTATCCCAGCCCGTTGGGCTGGGCTAAGGAATGGCGCGCCGTTGGCGCTTTGGAAAGACTCGTTTTAGAAGTGGAGAGAGTCAGTAGTGATGCGGTGTTTCCCGGGCTGAAGAACTCGGTACTTTCAAGTAACTGAAGATGACCCGTATTAAGGAAATATCACGATGCAAGTGACCAGATTCATGCGCTTGTTGCTTCTTCAATCCATGGCACTCATCTTCTTTGCGGCGGTGTGCGGCGCGGCGGAGGACCACGCCGCGATAACGGTGACGCTGCCGGAGGGGCCGCATCCCAAGGTTTTTTTGACGCGCGCGGAGCAGGAGGCCGTGCGAGTGCTGGCGAACAGCCCCCCGGCGTCGCATCCTACGCGCTGGGCGCCGCCCATCCGCGATGCCGTCATCGCGGCGGCGGGGGCGCTGTTGGAAGCGGACTTGGACATCCCGCATGCGGAGGGGCAGTGGACGCACTGGTACACCTGCAAGGAGGACGGCGGCGGGCTGCGCCCGGAATCGCCTGCCGCTCATGTCTGCACGGTCTGCGGCAAGACCTACACCGGCAACCCGTATGACCAGGTCTATGTGACGCTGCGGCATTCGCATTGGCTGCGCGCAATCGAGACGCTGGGGCGGGCCTATGCGCTCGACCCGAAACCGGCCTATGCCGAGCGCACGCGGGCCATCTTGCTGGAGTACGCGTCCTTCTACGGCGATCTGAAACTCCACAACGTACACGGCGAGGAACGCCTCGGCGGCGGGCGGCTTTATGCGCAAACCCTTGACGAAGCGGTCGCCCTGTGCCATCTGCTTGTGGGTTATGACCTCGTGCATGACGCGCCGTGCTTCTCCGCGGAAGACCACGCCGCAATCGCCGACAAATTGATTCGCCCCATCTGCGCCACCATCCACCCGAACAACCGCATGATCTCCAACTGGCAGTCCTGGCACAACGCAGCGGTAGGGTCTGCGGGATTTTTTCTGGGCGACGCGGAACTCGTGGACTGGGCCATCAACGGTCCTGCGGGGTTTCTGTTTCAGATGCGCAGGTCTGTCATGGACAGCGGAATGTGGTATGAAGGCGCCCCCGCGTATCACTGGTACGCGCTATACGCGCATCTATACCTGCTGGAAGCCGCCGCACGCGCCGGCATGGACCTCTATGCGCTGCCGATCGTGAAGAAGATGTTCGACGCGCCGGCCCGCCTCATTTTCCCCGACGGCACCTTCCCGGCAATCCATGACAGCGACCGTACGTCCATTTTCCAGAACCGCGATTTTTATGAGGTCGCCTACCGGCGCTACCGTGACCGGGACTATGTACGATTTCTGATGGAACGCAATTCACCCACAGCGTTGTTTTGGGGGGTGGACGGCATTCCCTCGTCTTTCACCCTTGAACCCATGACGTCATCCAACGAGGTTTCCGAAGGATTGGCGATTCTGCGTGACGCGTCGAACGAGACGGCGCTTTATCTCGATTACGGTCCGGCCATCGGCGGCCATACACACCCGGCCAAACTGGGGGTGATCCTGTATGCGCATGGCGATGAGCGGCTGGTGGACCCGGGCCGCCTGTCCTACGGCAACCCCATGCACAACGAATGGTACCGCCAGACCATCGCGCACAATGCCGTGGTCGTGGATGCCACGAGCCAGGCCACCGCAGCGGGAAAACTCGTCGCGTTCGGATACAACAACGACTTCTCGCTCGTGCGCGCCACCTGTGACGGCGCGTACAAGGACAAAGGCGTATTCATGGGCCGCACCGTGGCGCTTTTCGACGACAAGATCGTGGATGTGGTCCAATGCCGCGCGGAACAGGATGTCACCTTTGATTTGCCGCTGCATTTCCGGGGCGAACTGCCGGAGTTCCCCGACGCCGAGGAGATGGCGTCCCTCGCCGACGCGGAAGGCTACCGCGTGCTCAAGCGGGTGCGCCGCCTGACCGCGCCTCTACGGTCCTTTGAGGTTGCCTGCGGTGATGGGCGGCGGATGCGCGTGCACATGGGCGACACCGGCGCGGTCTTTGTCGCGGACGGTTACGGCAATCCCATGACGGAAATCATCCCGATGGTGCTAAGCCGGATCGAAGGCCGGAGCGCCGTCTTTGTCACCGCGATAGATCTGCGGCCCGGCGAAATTTCCGACGAGCCTGTGATCACCGTGCAGGACGGCGTCATCGTGGCATGGCATGGCGCAGTCCTTCATGCCGGCGGCGATACGTCCTTCAGTTGGGGGGACACCCGGTATTCTGTCGGTCCCGAGGGATTGAAGCATTGACGAATGCGGAGTGCGGAATGCGGAATCTTCCCTCGTTTCCAAATTTCATTTGGGAACGAAAAGAATAGATAAATAGAAACATAGTCATATGATTTTTTGAGTGAATCTTTGCGTATCGGCTATGATCCCTCCGCTTGTGTCTGCAATAGATGCCGTTCAAAGGGATTTTCCACAGGAAAGGAAGCCGCATGTTTGGGCAACTGGAAATGGCGCCGCCGGACCCGATTCTGGGTCTGACCGAAGCGTTCAAGAATGATCCACGACCGGAGAAAATCAATCTTGGGGTCGGCGTTTACAAGGATGCGGCGGGCCGCACACCGGTGCTGGAATCGGTCAAGGCGGCGGAAAAGCGCCTGCTCCAGGAGGAATCCACCAAGAGTTATCTGCCGATCTCCGGCGCGCCGGAATTCGGCGCGAAGGTGCGCGAATTGCTTTTTAGCGCGGGCCACGAAATCGTAAAGAGCAAACGCGCGGCGACGGCGCACACGCCCGGCGGCACGGGCGCGTTGCGGGTGGCGGGGGACTTTCTGAAGCGGATGTTCCCCGGCAAGGTGCTGTGGATGAGCACGCCGACGTGGGAGAACCACGCCAATGTCTTCCGCGCGGCGGGCGTGGAAACGAAGGCCTATCCCTATTACGACGCTGATCGAAATTGCCTGGATTTCGACGCTATGCTTGCCGGTCTTGAATCTGCGCCGGAGGGCGACGCGGTGTTGTTGCACGCCTGCTGTCATAATCCGAGCGGCGTGGACCCGGACCCGGCGCAGTGGGAGGCTATCGCGGCGCTGGTGCGACGGCGCGGCCTGTTGCCGGTGGTGGATTTCGCGTACCAGGGTTTCGGCGACGGGCTGGAAGAAGACGCCAAGGGGCTGCGCGCGCTGTGCGCGGCAGTGGATGAACTGCTGATTTGCAGTTCATTTTCCAAGAATTTCGGCCTGTACAATGAGCGTTGCGGCGCGTTGACCGTTGTCGGAGCGACCCGGGACGCCGCCGACAGGGCGTTCAGCCACATCAAGGCGTGCATCCGCGCGAATTACTCTAATCCGCCGTCGCACGGGGGCTGCATCGTCAGCACTGTGCTGGGCGACCCCGACCTCCGCATGCAATGGGAAGGCGAAGTCGCCGCCATGCGTGACCGCATCAATGGCATGCGTCGTCTTTTCGTCGCCACGCTGCAGGCCAAGGGCGTGAAGACCGATTTCTCCTTCATCACGCAGCAAAAGGGGATGTTCTCTTTCTCCGGATTGAACAGGGAACAGGTTGCCGCCCTGCGCGACGAATACGCCATCTATGTCGTGGGATCAGGTCGCATCAATGTGGCGGGCATGACCGAGGAAAACATGGATACCCTGTGCGCGGCGATCGCGGCGGTTCTGGAGAAGACGGCATAAAGTCTTTGCAGAAACGTTGATTACTGAAGAGTCCCGTATGGTGCGCCTTTGTTGACGAGGCTTTGGGAGCAATACCACGAATGCCCGACACCTACTACGTTGACGGTTACAATGTGCTGCACAAATCGTCGCTGCTGCGCCCGCTGGCCTTGGAAGATTTCGAGGCCGCGCGGGACGCGCTGATTGACAAGGTGGCGTTGTTTTGCGTGGGCAGCGGCAAGCGCGCCGTGATCGTCTTTGATGGACGCGGTCGCCACCAGCCGCAGAACGCACCGCCGCCGCCCGGCGTCTCCGGGCTGGAGATCGTCTATTCCCCCGCCAATCTCTCCGCCGATGCGGTCATCGAACGCATGGTGTACAAGGCCGGGAACCGTCTTGACATCGTGGTGGTCAGCAACGACCGCGGCCTGCGCGAGGTCTGCCGGGGCATGGGCGCGCTGGTGATGGAAGCCGACAATTTTCTCGCCACCGTGCGCGAAACCAAACAGGGCATCACCGGCGCAATGCAAAAAAGCAGGAAAGACCCTGCCCCTGACCGTCTGGAAGACCGGCTCGATCCGGAAACCATCGCGCGATTGAAGGCGACGAAAGAAGGACGGTGAATGGAACATAGGACATGGGACATAGGGCATAGGACCTATACGACCTATAGGACCTATAGGACAAAGATGACAAGAAATGAGGATAAGAAGCACAATTAAAACAAGAGCCAATTCTGAAAAGTGTATTCATCCTATAGGTCCTATTCGTCCTATTGGTCCTATTGCCGCTGGTCTTTTCCTATGTTCCCCTACAATCCTGCGAGTTCTTCGATCAGCGCGGCGGCTTGCCGTCGTGCATCCAGGATTATTTCCGGGTCCTCTGTGAAGTTCTTGTGATCCATCACGACCGCCGGGGCGATGGCCAGCGCCGCCTCGGCGCGTGCGCGCAGGGCCTCCGGCGCGTGCGCGCGTTTTTGCTCCAGCAGCGTTTTGAGCAGGTGCAGCATCTCGTAGTCTTCGATGCCGTCGCGCACCATGGCGAGCCGCATCGAGGACAGGGGCCGTCCGTCCGGACCGGGATAGATGAGATAGCCGCAGCCGTTGTGTCCGGGCTGGCTGTTGTAGGGTATCCAGGGACGGTCCGGCCAGCGCCCCTCGCCGGTGATGTTGTATTCCCAGAACGTCGTGCCCCAGTACAGGAACCCTTCCGCGCCGTATTTCCAGCATTGCCAAAACATGATGCGGTGGTCGGTGGCGGGAAACTCGATCATGATGCCGGGCCGTCCCCAGACCGTGTAGAACCAGAGGCGGTCGCCCTGCGCCATGCGCGTGGCGAGCAGTTCCGGATTGAAAGCGTCAATGGTGGGACACCAGACATCCACCGCGCCGACGAGCGCCTGTTCCGGCGCGCTGGTTTGCAGGCGCGGCCAGTCCGGCAGAAAACTTTTGACCCAGTTGTTCACTTCGACCACTTTCGGGATCAGATGCCGCGCCATCACGGCCACCTCGTCGTGGGTGTAGAAAAGTGCGAGGTCATCCCAGCCTTTTTCCCGAATCAACGAGCGGGTGGCGAGCACTTTCTCGCGGTATTCATCGCGGCCCTCCGGGCCGAAAAGGTCGGGGATGTGAATGAAGAAGTTGTTCTGTCCCCGGCTGATAACGTACTCGAAATCGTCGAGCATATCGCCGCCGCCGAGCGGAAGCGCCATCAGCGGACCGGCGCGGTGCTCCAGATGCATGTCGTAGTACCGCTTGCGCACCTCGAATGGCGTGCGTCCTTCATATCCATAGAACGCCTTGATGTGCCCTTCTTTCATCCAGAACGACGTTTTCAATGTGGTTTCGTCGGGGAGGGCGAAATCCCAGACCTTCACCTCCAGCGGGATTTCCAGCGCGGCCGCGTCATCGGCTTCCAGGGTTACGACACCGCGATACATGCCGGGCGGCGTGTCCGCGGTGGTTTTCACGGTGATGTAAAAGGGCTGCGCGTCCTGTCCGGCGGGTATGTATTCCGGCATGGACGGCAACAGCGGGTCGGGATAGAGGCCGACCTTCTCGACATGCCAGTTGTATTCCGGCGGGCCGATCTCGACGTAGCCCACCTGATGCACCTGAATCGCGTCGGCGGGGATTGCGCCGGTCCCGCCCTCCCGCCGCAATGCGTTCGGGCGCACACGCAACCCGCGCAGGGCCGTCCACAGCGGCACAACCACCAACTGGGCGCTTTCGTATTCATTGCGGGCGAGTTCGATGCGGAGCGGTCCCGCTTCGCGCGGCCCAGGCAGGTACGGCTCGTCCATAAACACCTTGCGCATGGAGGTTTCCGGGACCGCCGCAAACGCATACGCCGGGCCTGGCGTTGCGTGCGCGGCGCGGAGTTTTGCCAGCGTGCGGCGCAGGCCGGCCTGGGCCGCGCGCACGGTTATCAGCGGGCGACGG
>CAZLII010000296.1:0-6184 GCA_964559065.1 uncultured Nitrospirales bacterium
TCGCCATCATTTCCTGCAGGGAGATGCCGACCCAACTGCGGCGCACGCGCCCGTCGCGGATGATTTCGTCAATCACCTCTTTGGCCACGTTGATGGGAATGGCGAAGCCGACATTTTCCGCGCCGCGCAGCATGCGGGCGTTGACGCCGATCACCTCGCCGCGCAGATTCACCAGCGGCCCGCCGCTGTTGCCGGGGTTGATGGCGGCATCAGTCTGAATCCAGTTGTTGAAGGGCGACATCCGCGCCTCGGCGGCGTCGAGGTGGCGGTCGGTGACGCTGATGATGCCCAGGGAGACGGAGCGCGCCAGCCCGTGCGGGCTGCCAAGCGCCATCACCGTCTGCCCGGATTCAATTCTCTCGGAATCGCCCAGCGTCACATAAGGCAACGGCCTGTCCGTCTTGAGTTTGAGCACGCCAATGTCGGTGTAGGGGTCCACGCCCACCACTTCGGCCTCCACTTCATTCTTGTCACTCAGAATGCAGGCCACGGCGCGGCTCTGGCCGATGACGTGTTCGTTCGTGCAGACGTAGCCGTCCGGCGAGATGATGAAGCCGCTCCCAATCGCCACAACCTCCTCGCGCTTGCCCCGCGCATAGACCTCCTTCACCGGGCGGATGTGCACCAGCGCGGGGGCCACCCGGTTCTTCGCCCGGATCACCGCGCGCTCCGAACCGCCGCCCGGGGTGACGCATCCCGCCGCGATCGCCGCCAACAACGCCAACGCCGCGCATGCAGCCAGCCGCCGTATGTTGATCACAAGTTTTTTTGCTCCGGTATTCAATGTCCTCATCTCCCGGCGCGCCTGCGCGGCTGCGCCTGTGCAGGTGGAGGCATGTTTCAGGTGTGACGGCGGGCATTATAATAAATTCGCCCCCCATGATGACAGCCGGAGAGGAATCATGCAGGGCGGGTGCGGCGAGGCGGAACCAACCCTGTTCCCATTCCCGGAATCGCGACAGTTGACACACCGCCGAGTTCCATGTAGTCTAATCAGTGCGGCAGGCCGGAGTGATGGGCGCGTCTTGGTTGCGCAGGAACGCCGCATACCTCAATCGGGGCAAGCGTATGGCAGGCACAAGGGAAATGGGGCTTTGTCGGTGGCGAAGATTCTCATAGTGGATGATGATCAGGACTTCGCCCGCGAGGTGGCGGGCTATTTGAAGACGGCGGGGCACGCCTGCATGATCGCGGCCAACGGTGAGCAGGCTTTGGCCATCTTGGACAAAGAGCAGATGGATCTGCTCATACTGGACGTGATGATTCCCGGCATGTCCGGCTTTGAAATCTGCCGCAGAATACACGCCAAAGCCGATCTCTACACCCTGCCAATCCTTTTTCTGTCCGCCATGAACGGCGAAGAGGAGATCGCCCACGGCCTGGCGCAGGGCGGTGACGATTTCCTCACCAAGCCGGTCCAGCGCGATGTCTTGATCAATCGCGTACAGCACCTGCTGTCACTGGGCGCCCCGACACGCATGGTGGATGAGTTGACCTCGTTGCCGGGGCCGCGACACATTAAACTGGAAGTGCACCGAATCATCAATCTTCGCCGGGATTTCGCCGTGCTCTACATTGAATTGATGCATTTGAACGAATTTGCCAGAGCCTGCGGCGCAGAGGGCCGCGAAAAGGCTGTGCGCCATCTGGCGCGCGGGCTGCGGCTCTGCGGCGAGGAGTTAACACTGGAACCCTTTTCGGTCGGCCATATGGGAGGGGGGCATTTCATGGCCGTTCTGGATACGCAGCACGTTGAAAAATACTGCAACCTGGTGTTGAAACTCTGGCGTCGGCACTTGCCGGCCTTTCTGCAGTCTTTGGAAAACGCGCCTGCCGGCGCCAAGGCGGTTTCTTTGGACATCTTGTTCTGCGGCGCCATTCGCGAAGCCTCCTCTCAAGTCACCGCCCAAGAGATGTTTGAGACGTTGACCCGGCTGCGAAAGAAGGCGCTGGCTGCCGGGGATACCGGGCTGTTCATTGATCGCCGACGATAGGATCTCCGACCGCCAGGCGCCAAGCGGGAGCGTCTCGCCGGACGGAGAAGATAAGAGCAACAGGCACTCGCGTTCAACGGGAAAAGGGTTATGCCATATGGGACGAAAATCTCGAAACAAAAAAATACGGCGCGGGACCGGCGACGACCGCTCACAGGATGTGGGGACGCAGGATGAAAATACCGCCGGGGATGATGACTTTGTTGAAGAAGACGACGTCGAAATGAATGAAACGCCGCCCGAACTTCAGTTGGAGGGATATCGTCACCACCGTTTTAACTCGGAAAGAATGAACCGGGCCATTGGGCGATATTTTGAGCGGAATACCCCTGATTCCATCGAAGAAGCCAATGAGGTGCTCGGCAACCTGTTTTCAGGGAAGAAGGTGGATGAGATCGTCGCGGCAAGCAAAGCGGACGGCTGGGACGATATTGAAGAAGCCCAGGAACTGATGTTTCAGGCGATGGAGATGGACGTTGGAGCGGAGGCCGAGCGGTTGGCGGCACAGGCCCATGCGCTGGACCCCGTCAATCCCGATGCCAATATCTGGATGGCGTTTCAGGACGCCAAGTCCGTTGACGACTTGATTGAACGCCTTCGGGCGGCCAGGGCCGCCGCCGAGGAGCGCTTCGGCGAAACGTTCATGGAAGAAAACAAGGGGCAATTCTGGGGCAACGTCTTCACCCGCCCCTACATGCGCCTTCGGGATACCACTCTCAGGGTGCTCATGCGGGATGAACGATTCGAGGAAGCCATTGCCGAAGCCGAGGCCATGCTGCAACTGAATCCGGACGACAACCAGGGCATCCGCAGCGAACTGCTGGCCCTCTATCTTTGCGTCGGCGACTGCGCCGCCGCGCGCAGGTTGATGAAGGAATACAAGGAAGACTCCTCGGCCATATTCCTGTGGGGACGCGTCTTCGAGCGAATCCTGTCCAATAACAAAGCAGGCGTGCGCAACGCACTCAAAAAGGCGATGCAGTGCAACAAATATGTGCTGCGCTATTTGTTGTGCGTCGAAGAGATGCCTGAAAAGTCGCCGGAATTTTACAAGCCCGGTGACCGGTCTGAAGCGTTGGTCTGCATGCAGACTTTTATGGATGTACTGAACAGACACGACAAAATCATGCACGGCATCGCGGGTGCCATTGCCGATGAAATGAAAAGGAAAATGAAAGATATCGAAGAAATATGAGGCGGTGTCAGTAACGGAACCCGGGCGTCGCGGTTAAGCCCGGAGTGGAACCGCATATCGGCGTGAATGGTTTTCGTGTTGCGATACGGTCACTTGATACCGAGTATCGCCGGCCGGGGCGGCCCGTCATAGGGGGCGGCGCCGGGGCGTTCGCCCGAACGCCGGGGCACGGAGATCAGTTTGGGGTCGGTCGCCGTGGGCGCTTCGATGAACCCGTAGTACCTGCCCATCCAGTAATCTTCCAGCCAGCCGGTCGGTTCGGTTACCGCCATGCCGCCGCTGCCGCCATCATAGGGCAACGCGGAACGACTGGACCGCTTGGCCTCCGTTTCGCGGGGCGACATGGCGCGGGTGCCGCCGCCGTACGGAACGTAGCCGGGCTGCGGATCAAGGTCGAGCCGGTGTGAATTGACGTAACTGTGACTGGTCAGGTCGAGCGGCCATTCGCGCAGATGCGCCACGGCCTGCTCGACTTCGCAGTCGTTGCCGGTGACGATGCCGTAGATGAAGTTGTACCAGGGGACCTGCTGCATGCGCTTGACTTCCCAACTGCGTTCGAGGCTGCGCATGTAGAGGGCGTGCAGGTCCGGGTCGGGGAATGCGCGGCAGTAGCGGAACAGGGGCAAATAGCACAGGAACGCGAGCCGGTCGTCCCAGGGCACGACATCGCTGGGCGGAAAGACGATCTTCTGCCGGACGGTGTAGTGGTGGTAGCCCCAGTCGAGCAGTTGTTGCAGGGCCTCGGCATAGCGGCTGTCGCCGGAGAGGCCGAGCGCGGTGATGGCATAGGTCTGCGCTTCCATGCCGTTGAGTCCGCGGGCGTACATGCCATAGGGCCGGAGCAGATATTCCGGGTCCCAGCGGCCCCAGCGGGTCGGCTGGCCGTCGGCGTCGCGCAACTTCCACCCGTTCTCGATAATGTGGTCGGTGATACGGGTGATGTGTTCCCTGGCGCGGTCTTTTTCCGGGCCGCGCGCGGCCAGATCGTGAAAGAGGGACACGGCGTAGTAGTGGGCGTTCACCTCGTCGCTGGAGGTGTCGCCTTTCCATTCCCACAGGCCGTCGGGCGTGGGATACCACTTCGCGGGCAGTCCGCCGGAACCATGTTCGGATTTGCGCCCCTTGTCCGCCATGACCGACCAGATGGCCCGGGCCGGGAAGCCGCGCATCGGTGTGATTTCCTCCAGCCAGACCATCGCCTCGAAGGCGTCGAGCGCCTCGCGGCGGGCCGCCTCGTCGCCTGTGACGGCATACTTATAGCACATGGCCGCGAGATAATGCGCGGTGTACCCGCCGTCGTTGTCGCTGATCTCGCGCACCCAGCCCAATTCTTCGCCCGCCCAGTACAATTTATGCGTGAAACCGAGGCGTTTGTGGCCCCACTCTTCCAGGTGGCGTTCATAGTACGCCGCCTTCTTCTGCAGCGTGTAGGGCTGGTATTCGATGATGCCGAGTCCGCCGTCCGTGGCGATATAGACCACGCGGTCGCCCGCAACGATGCCATGCACGCGGTCGGCGGGCAGCCAGTGATATGCGCCGAAATAGTGGTATTGATCGCCCACTTGGCGGATGGCGCCGCGCGTCGTGCCGATCCAGAGTTCATCCTCGAAGCCCCGCGCGAGGCACGTCGCGTCTTCATAAGGCAAACCGTCTTTGCCCTGCAGCGCGGTCAGCGCCGCACCCCGCAGCACCGCGACGCCGCGCGCCGTGGCGATGTAAACGCGGCTGCCGATGCGCAGCATGTCGCGGGTCTCCGGGGAAGGCAGCGCGCCCCAGTCAATGAACTCGCGATCAATCGCCTTGCCGTCGAAAAGGACCAATTCGCCGGGGCGCAACCCGTAAATCGTGTCGCTGTACGACGCCATGCGCCGCAGCGGCCCGAAACGCACCGGGCGCGACAACACCTGCGTGCCGTCTTCCATAATGTAGGTGATGTCGGTCGTCAGATAGCCCCCTTCGGGTTCGACGCAGACCATCACCCCGTTCTCATGGCGATACACATTGTCCTCCGTCGCCCCATGCACGACGCCGCCGTGCATGGTCAGGTCCACATAGACGCGGTCATCCACGCGGAACCATTGATCCCCGTCCATGCGATACAGCCCGTTGTCGCTCAGCGCCCACAGCGCGCCATCCGGGCTTTGCACGCGCCGGATGCCCGTAGGCGCGTTGGGCAGCGGCGTCAACGCGCCGTTTTCCAGGACAAACACCCGCCCATGCACCACGGCATGGAGCATGCCATCGCGGATCGCCACGGAGACCACCGGACCGTCCGTGGGAATCTTCCGCCCCGCCTCCTGCAGATAGACCTCGTCCGCCACCGGACGCCACATCCGCTCGGAGGGTTCCAGACGATAGGGGTCGCGCGCGGTTTCAGCCCCTGCCACCGCGCCGGCCAGCGTCAATATGCTTAGAAAAATCGCCTGGTGAAAACTTCCTGGTGAAAACATGCTTGCAATCTCCCTGTTTTGCCGCAATGGCGCACCCACCAGCCTACCAATCCGCGCCACATCAGGCAAGCCCATATCAAAGCGGCGGCCCAACGGGCCGGGATGCCTCAGCCCAAGGCAACGCCTTGGGTGGAGGTGACAGCCCGTGCGTGCGGACTGAAAAACCACGATGGATTGGCATATCGCGCCCCGTTGGGGCGTTGCGATAGGGGGGCGATAGCCCCAATCGTGCAGGGTGGGTGAAGTGTAGCGGAACCCACCATAAAAAAATATCTTTCCGCATTCTGTATTCCGCACTCTGAACTCCACGCCGCCGACCGGAGGACTCCAAAACAACATCCCCCGGCGCTTCGCGCCACCCCCTTCAAAGGGGGATTGGCTTGGTTGTGGCCGGTCTCCAGACCGCACCACGCCGCCGACCGAAGGTCCCCACCAACTTCATAGCGCCGACTCCGCCGTTCTTCTCGGCGCAGAGCGGCTCTCTTACGTTACACCGCAGGAGCGGTGTAACGAGTGAAAAAGGCACCCCGGAGGGGTGCAGGACA
>CAZLII010000297.1:0-6175 GCA_964559065.1 uncultured Nitrospirales bacterium
GCGGCGCAGGCAGCCGGCGCGGAAGCCGTTGGTGCGGAAGACCTCGTGGAAAGAATCCAGGGCGGCTGGACGGATTTTGACGCTGCCGTCGCCGCGCCGGACATGATGGGGCAGGTCGGCCGTTTGGGGAAAATTCTGGGGCCGCGCGGCCTGATGCCCAGTCCCAAGGCGGGTACCGTCACCCCGAACGTGGGCGACGCGGTCGCGGAAATCAAGCGCGGCAAAATCGAGTTCCGCGTGGATAAAAACGCGAACATTCACGTACCCATCGGGAAGACCAGTTTTGATGTCCAGCAGATTGAAGAAAACGCCGCAACGGTCATCGCGGCGATCGTGAAAGCGCGCCCCGCGGCATGTAAAGGGCAGTATCTCAAAGCGTGCTGCATGAGCAGCACGATGGGACCGGGCCTTAAAATGGACCCGGCCGCGTTGACTGCGCAGTTCCGGTAGGCGCGTGATACCATTGTCAGCGGTCCCGGATGGGACGCGATCATCGTCAGACAGGAGCAGGAGAGCATTTCATGAGCAAGGCACAAGGCATTCTATTCACGTCCGAATCCGTGACTTCCGGCCATCCTGATAAACTCGCCGACAACATCTCTGACGCGGTCCTGGATGCGATGATCGCTCAAGACCCCATGAGCCGCGTGGCCTGTGAAACGCTCGTGACGACCGGCATGTGCGTCATTGCGGGGGAAATTACCACCAATGCCGTCGTAGATATCCCCGGCATAGCCCGCGAAACCATCGCCGACATCGGCTATGTCGGCGGGGAATCCGGCTTCGACGCCTACACCTGCGCGGTCCTGGTCGCGTTGGACAAGCAATCCCCGGACATCGCCATGGGCGTTGATGCCAGGGACGATCATGAACAGGGCGCGGGCGACCAGGGCATGATGTTCGGCTACGCGGTCAACGAAACCCCCGAACTGATGCCGCTGCCCATTCTGCTGGCGCACAAGATCGGCCTGCAACTGGCCACCCTGCGTAAACTGAACCAGGTCCCGTGGCTGCTGCCGGACGGCAAGTCGCAGGTAACGGTGGAATATGTGGACGGCAAGCCCCGGCGCATTCACACCATCGTTGTCTCCAACCAACACTCGGCTAGCGTGCTCAACAGCGTGATCCGCGAGACCATCATCGAGCAGGCCATCAAGCCCATCCTCCCCCCGGAATACGTTGACGGCGACATCATCTACCACATCAACCCCACCGGCCGTTTTGTCGTCGGCGGTCCCTGTGGCGATTGCGGTCTCACGGGACGCAAGATTGTCGTGGACACCTATGGCGGCATGGGACGCCACGGCGGCGGCGCATTCAGCGGCAAAGACCCCTCGAAAGTGGACCGCAGCGCCACCTACATGGCGCGTTACATCGCCAAGAACGTGGTGGCCGCGGGGTTGGCCGAAAAATGCGAGGTGCAACTCGCCTACGCCATCGGCGTGGCACATCCCGTCTCCGTCAATGCCACCACCTACGGCACCGGAAAACTCGATGACAGCGCCCTCAGCCAAATGCTCAAAGAGCACTTCGACTGCCGGCCCGCCGCCATCATCGAACTGCTCGATCTGCGCAGGCCCATCTATCGCAAAACCGCCGGCTATGGGCACTTCGGCCGGGAGGACCAGGGATTCCGCTGGGAAGACACAGACCAGGCGGAAGCCCTGCGCAATAAAGCGGGCCTCTAAGCGCGTTTCCACGGCCAGCGCGCTGCTCACCAAAGCGTCCTGTTGCCGGGGGCGTACAGCGTTTTTGCCGGTTTCCCGCCGTTCTTGGCGGTGATTCTGGAGAATCCCATCCGCAAGTCATTGCAGTCCAAAACAGGTTCAACGCTGGTCGCACAGACCGCTGCAATTTGCATGGGGAAAGAGTTTTGCGGGAAAGAAGGACCTGATTTCCGGAAATTGATTGCGCAATTTCCCATTGCTACCATGGCCCCGGAATGTTGCTTGCGGAACATTGGTTTTCTCGGCGTGCAACGGGGTATTGCAGAACGCATGATACCGATCAAGATAAGGGCAACGGCGCGTGGCGCGGCGGACGCGGGAAAGGTTTTCTGGCTGCGGCTGCGCCGCAGCGGCTGGGTCTCCGCGCGCGCCTATGCGCACTATGTACTCATCAATGCCTGGTTGCGCGTGCGGAACCGGCTGGCGCGGCGGCCCCGGGTGGAGTGTCCCTGCTGCGGCTGGCGCGGCTATGAATTCCGCACCATAGACTGCGGGACCTTCACGGTGCCGTCGGCGGAATGCCCGCATTGCCGCGCGCATGAACGCCACCGCATGCTGCACATCTACCTGCTGCGCGCCTGCCCGACGTTCATGCGGCTGTCGGGCGCGGCGCTGCATTTTGCGCCGGAGCAGCAGGTCGGCGTGCTGATTGCGCGCAATCCCGGTCTGAAATGCCTGCACACGGATTATGCGCTGGACATGATCCGATCCCATCGCGGCACGGCCTTCCAGTGCGACATGCAGCACCTCGCCCTCGCCGACAACGCCGTCCACGCCATTTTCTGCCTGCACGTGCTCGAGCATGTGCCGGACGACCGGCGCGGCATCGCGGAGTTGCGCCGCGTGCTGCACCCCGACGGCGCGGCGTATATCATGGTGCCGTTCATGATGGGGTGGGCAAAGACGGTCGAATTCGGCCGGCCAGACCCGGAAATCTACGACCATTATCGCGGATATTCCCCGCTGGATTTTGAGGAACGGCTGACGCCATTTTCCTATGAGCGGATTGACCCGAAAGACTTTCTCGATCCGGAAGAAATCCGCCGCTACCGGGTTCCGCCCAGCCAGGTGATTTTCCGATGTGTCAAGTGACCGCCCGCACGATGCGGAGGCGCGCCACAGCAGGGGGCGCTATGCTGATGACAGGGATGAAAATGCGATGAGTTACACGCCGCCGGATCCGCTGCAATATAACTTTTGCCCGACCTGTGGCGAGCGGCTTGTGGCGCATGATGACGGCGAGCGGCATCAGCCCCTCTGCCGCCGCTGCCGCCGCTTTTTCTACCACAACCCCGTGCCGGCGACCTGCTGTTTCGTGCGGCGGGATGACGGCGCATTGCTGCTGGTGCGGCGGGGCGTAGAGCCGTGCAAGGGCGAATGGAGCCTGCCGGGGGGCTTCATGGAAATCGGGGAAAACGCGGAAGAGTCGGCGCGGCGGGAACTGCTGGAGGAGACGGGGCTGCGCGGCGGCCGTTTCCGCCTGATCGGCGCGAGCGCCCGGCCCGGCGCGATTTCGGGGGCCATCCTGGTGCTGGGCTATCTTGTCGAGGATTGGGAGGGGGAACTCCGCGCGGGCAGCGATGTGAGCGAGGTACGCTTTTACGCCGTGGCCGACCGGCCCAACCTGGTCTTCACCGTCCACCGCGACCTGCTGGAAACCTACGACGCGCTGTTCGACTGATCGGCATCGTGGAGATAGACGACGCCGCGCGTGGCGTCCAGGGTAATGCCCGTTCCCGGCGGAATGCGGCGCGTGGCGTCTTCGACGCCAATCACGAGGGGAACGCCCCGTTCGCGGGCGAGGATGGCGGCATGGGAGAGCACGCCGCCGCGTTCCAGGATGACGCCCTGCACACGCGAGAGGAGGATGGTCCACGCGGGGTCCAGCGCGCGCAATACTGCGATGATCGGCGCGTCGCCGGGCGGGGGCAGTTCGCCGGGCGTGCGCAGGATGGCGGCGCGCCCCCGGACCACGCCGGACGACGCAGCAATGCCGCGCAGATGCGCGGCGGCCGGCGGCGCGTCGGGCAAATCCGGGCCGATGAAGAGCGGTTTTTCCATCAGTGATTCCAGATAAAAGGCGTGGCGTCGTCGGGCGACCGCATCTCGTGGCACGTCAGCGCCACGATATCGCGCGGCGATCAGTTCCTCCCATTCCAGAAACCACATGTCCCCGGCATCGGCGATGATGCCGCGCTCTGCCAGCCACGCGCCGGCTTGCGCCAGCATGCCGCGCTGCCGCGCCAATATGCGTTCCCACTCAAAGCGCTGTTCCTCGCGCATCGCCAGCAGCCTCGCCAGAATCCGCATCGGCCCGCGCCGGCGCGCCGGCGCTGCCGGTGGCGGCGCGGCCGTCTCACCTGCCGGAGCCGTGCCATAATACGTCTGCAACATCCCCGCATCGGCCAATTCCGCCCATGTGGGCGCGGCATGGTCCAGGGAAGGCGAACGATGGCCGTAGTCGCGCCGCAGCGCGTCCATTGCCGTCGGCTCCGCATCTGGCGCAAGCGCCTCGCGGAGCGCCGCGTTCGCATCGGCGGTCGGCAGGCGGAGTCCTTGCCAGAGACGGCGTTCGCAGCGCGCCGCCCAGGATTTTGGCAACACCGAAACAGCCATGCGCCAGGCGCGATAGGTGTAATTCGCCCACAGGTAACTCCACCGGTGCAGCCGCAGGAAGCGGTCGTTCAGGGCGTCGAGCCGTTCCCAGCGCGCGCGCCATTCAGCCTCCGTTTCGGGCATGGTCTCCGGCATGTTTTCCAGGGTCCAGCGCATTTCCTCCCGGAACTGCTCCCAGGCGTGGATGTTTCGGAACACGTCGCGTCCTTCCCGCAGCACCGTGACAGCCGCGCACGCGGCGTAATGCAGAAAAGAACCGCGCCGGCGCCTCTCCGGCGGACACGCACAGCGCGCCGGAAACAGTTGGCGCAGGTCCTCGGACAAGAACCAGCGCGGCGCGCCGCGCAGCATGGCGCGGTACGCGGCATGCGGCACATAGACCTGTCCGCCGTAGTACGACACGAGGTTTTCGGGCGCCGTTTCGCCGCGCATGGCGAGCGCCTCGCCCAGGGCAATGCGCGCGATGCGCGGGATCAGCGTGGTGCGCGTGATGGGGCGAATGGGTTCCGTGAAGCGCTGGTCGAAGAACCACGAGGTGGCGCAATGGCGCGGCGTCAGGTCGGGATGCGGGCGAATCGCCGTGATCGGGCGCGCCTGGAGGAACCACACGCCATCGGCATCCGCCGCCCATTCGATGTCCGCCAGGGCCTGCATGCGGTCTTCGATGCGTTGCAGGGGCGCGAGCAACGCGACGATCCATCCGGGGTCCAGGCGTTCTGGTCCGTCCGCGCCGGGTTCCGCCGCCAAAATGCGCCCGGACGCAATGTCCAGATGGAACCGGGAAGGCTGTGCGCCGCCGCCGACCAATGCCGCCCCCTGGCCATGAACCGCTTCCAGGTAACATTGGTTGGGATGCGCCGCCGCCGGGTTCGCCGAGAACAACACCCCCGCCGTCCGCGCCGCCACCCAGGATTGCAGAATGATCGCCATTCCCCCGGAAAGCGCCGCGTCGCCGCCGGAATCCAGGACATGGTCCAGCGCCGCGATCAATTCATCGGCGTCGGTCACGAACACCGTCGCAAAGCGCCCCGCGGCGGATTGCCGCATGGCGGCTTCGGCCTGCGCCGAAGAACGAACCGCCACGCCCTGGAACGGCGGCCGACGCAGCGCCTCAAAACACGCGTGCAAGGCCGCCACGGCGGCCGCATTCCCCCGCCACGGCCGCACCCCCGCCACGTCCGCTGGAATCACGCGCCACGGCGGCACCCGCGCCCCCGCCGCCTCCAGGCGCAACAGCCCCCGCGCCTTGCCGCCGATGCGCCGCGCATCGAGCGTCGCCGCATCGTCCGGGGTATAGGCCAGGGACTCCATAGTGCGTCCTTTTTGCCCGCGCCGCTGCAGGCGGCACGCGGCAGGGATTTGTGAAAAGTACTGCACAATAGGACATATAGGACGGATAGGACCTATAGGACCTATAAAAAGCGCACATCAGAGGCTCTTGCAAAACCTACTGTGAACCAACGTGGCACGGGCATCCTGCCCGTGTTTTATGGGGGGGGACGCCCATGTCGCGGGAGGTTTTGCAAGAGCCTCGTCATACATGACTTTTTTCTGCTGCTCCCCGGGACATTGTCCGGCGCGCCCTGTCGGTCCTATGTGGTTTGTCCGGCGCGCGCTGTCGGTCCTATGGGGCTTTGTGCGCCGCGCCCTGTCGGTCCTATGGGGATTTGTCCGTTGCGCGCTGTCGGTGCATTGGGGCTTTCGTGTGTTGTCCCGAAATGTGTCTTATAGGTCCTATTCGTCCTATAAGTCCTATAGTTCACTCAAAACATTCAGCCTGTGCCCGCCCACTTCGGCCACTTCGTCCACCTGTGCAGGCGGAGCGCCTGCAC
>CAZLII010000298.1:0-6149 GCA_964559065.1 uncultured Nitrospirales bacterium
GCATCGGTGTATAAGACGCCCGTCTCATATATGAATGCTCTCCAATTCCTTCGCGGTAGCGCTGCGCTCCACTGATAATGGGTTACTGTCCCTATTTCATAGGGTCAATGCCTGCAAGTGGCAACCTCGCGAAAAGCGCCGTATAATCTGCTCTTGCGCTGCACGGGCAGGCGCGGGTGCTCCAGGGCAAGACGGCCGGCGCTGCCATGCCGGCGAAGGGAACGCAGCATGAAGGTTCTGGTGGTTATCGGCACACGGCCGGAGGCCGTCAAGATGGCGCCGGTGGTGCGCGCGTTGCAGGCGC
The DNA here is from genome assembly GCA_964559065.1 of uncultured Nitrospirales bacterium. Classification (GTDB taxonomy): domain Bacteria; phylum Hydrogenedentota; class Hydrogenedentia; order Hydrogenedentales; family CAILVY01; genus CALEDJ01. Next base: position 305 of record CAZLII010000298.1, read on the forward strand.
GTCCGGATCGCTTTGATTCCGTGGCGGTCTGCCTCACAGCGCAGCACCGCGACTTGCTGGATCAGGTGGTCCGGGTTTTCGATCTGCCGGTGGATTACGATCTGGACCTGATGTCGCCGGACCAGACAGTTTTTGATGTGACCGCCGCCGTGGTATCGGGGATGCGCGGAATTTTGGAGGCGGCCCGGCCCGACCTAGCGCTGGTGCATGGCGACACGACGACAACCTTCGCGGCGGCATTGGCCGCCTATTACAAGCGCGTACCGATTGGTCACGTGGAGGCGGGACTGCGCACGTTTGACAAGTACCGGCCTTTCCCGGAGGAGATGAACCGCAGGCTGTGCGACGCGCTATGTGATTACCACTACGCGCCGACCGCGCGTGCGCGCGAAAACCTGCTGCGCGAGGGCATCCCGGACAAGGGCATCGCCGTCACCGGCAACACGGTCATTGACGCGCTGCTGCATGTCGCCGCGCAACCCTATCGTTTTGACGATCCGTTGCTGGAATCGGCAGGCGCGGAGCGCCGGTTGATTCTCGTCACGGCGCACCGGCGCGAGAGTTTCGGCGAACCGTTCCGCGACATGTGCCGCGCAATCCGCGATATTGCCGCGCGGAACGCCGATGTGGAGGTTGTCTATCCGGTGCACCCCAACCCGAATGTGCGGCGATATGTGGGGGAATTCCTGGCCGACCGGGAGCGCATCCACTTGATTGATCCGATGGATTACCTGCCTTTCGTGCATTTGCTGAAAAAAGCGCACATCGTGCTGACGGATTCCGGCGGACTGCAGGAGGAAGCCCCTGCGCTGGGCGTGCCGGTGCTGGTGATGCGCGAGGTGACCGAACGCCCCGAAGCCGTTGAGGCGGGCGTGGCGCAACTGACCGGCGTGCGCTATGACAGTATTGCCGCCGCGACCCAGCGTTTGCTGGACGACCCCGCCGCGCGCGACGCCATGGCGCGACGAACAAACCCCTTCGGCGACGGCCATGCGGCGGAACGCATCGCGGAACATTTGGAGACAGTCTTGTAACAGGCGCCGCCCCCGGCGGCGCGAAGGAAGGCGGAGGCGTTTTATGAGCGATGAATTTTCTACGGTGTGCGTGTTGGGGCTGGGCTATATCGGCCTGCCGACAGCCAGTGTGCTGGCGACGCAAGGGTTTCAGGTGATCGGCGTGGATGTCGCGCCGCATATCGTGGAGACGGTCAACGCCGGCGCCATCCACATCGAGGAGCCCGGTCTGCAGACCGTGGTGTGCGCCGCGATTCAGTCGGGCAAGCTCCGCGCGGCGTTGCAGCCGGAAAGCGCCGATGTCTTCATCATCGCCGTGCCGACACCGCTGACCGCCGAGAAAAAGGCCGATATGCGCTTCGTCATCCAGGCCGCGGAATCCATCGTGCCGCATCTGCGGCGCGGAACCCTGGTGATTCTGGAGAGCACGTCGCCGCCGGGAACCTGCCGCGAGTTGATCATGCCGATCCTGGAGCGGTCCGGGCTGAATGTGGGCGAGGATGTTCATCTCGCCTATTGCCCGGAACGGGTTCTGCCCGGCCGCATCCTGACGGAATTCATCGCCAACGACCGCATCATCGGCGGCATCAACCCGGCGAGCGCCGAACGCGCCCGCGCGCTCTATGAGCGCTTTGTTGAGGGCCGCATTTTTCTCACCGACGCCACCACGGCGGAGATGGTCAAACTTCTGGAAAACACATTTCGCGATGTACACATTGCGCTGGCGAACGAGGCGGCGCTGATTTGCGAGCGGATGGGCGTTTGTTTTTGGGAAGCCGCCCGCCTCGCCAACCGACACCCCCGCGTCAAGGTGCATGACGCAGGGCCGGGCGTCGGCGGGCATTGCATCTCGGTGGACCCGTGGTTCCTGGTCGAGAAGGCCGCCGGGGAAAGCCAAATCATCCGGCTCGCGCGCGAACGCAACGACGCCATGCCGTGCCATGTCGCCGATGCCATCGCCGAACTTGTGGACGGGGTGAAATCGCCGAGAATCGCCGTGTTGGGATTGGCCTATAAGGCCAACGTAGATGATATTCGCGAAAGCCCCGCCGTCCGCGTGGTGGAATACCTGCGCGGGCGCGGCTTCGAGGTCGCCGTTCATGATCCGCATGTCAAGCAAAGCCCCTTCCCCCTGCTGTCTCTGGAGCAATGCCTGCGCGACGCGGACTGCGCCGCCCTGCTGACAAACCATGACGAGTTCAAGGCAATTGATCCGCGACAGGCGGCGGCGTGGATGCGCCATCTCGTCCTCTACGATACCCGGAACCTGATCGATGTCGCGGCGTGGAAAGCCGCCGGTTTCCGTGTGCGCCTGCTTGGCGCAGGCGCGAAGTAATATCACGCGCGAGGAGCACGAACCGAATCGCTACGATTGCGGCCTTATCATGAATTGAAGTGCTTGATCACGGCGGCGACGAAGGCTTCCGCGAACCATTGCCGCCATTTCGGGTCGGCGGCGCGTTCACGGTCGGTGGGATTGGTCAGGTTGGCCGCTTCCACCAGGACCTTTGTGGGCACCATGGTGTTGCGCAGCACCGCCGGAAGATAGGCCCGCCCGCCGCTCTGGCGGATGACATTGCGAACGGGATCGCCCATGCTATGCACCTTGATGGGGGGATTGTTGGTCGCCAGCGCATGCAGGAAGGTCTCGGCAAAATTGCGCGACAATGCCTCATCCCGCCGGTGGTCGGCGGACGTACTGTTTGCCGCGCGATTGTTGCGCGCCTCTTCGAAGCGGGCGTAGACCGCGCCGGACGGCGTTTCGCTGTTGCGCCGGTAATTCGCCCCCGGCACATACACCATCGCGCCCCGCATTTTCTCGTTGTAAAGGGCGTCGCAGTGGATGCTGGCAAAGAGTATCTTGCGGTCGTCCACACCGGCGGCCCGCTCCTTGCGATAAATGTGATTCACCAGATACCAGCGCAGATTCGCCGAGATTTTGGCATCGTAATTGTCATAGGGCGGATTCGTGAGCAGGATTTCGTCCGTGTCATGCCTGAATCGCGTGGCATTGGTGGGCGTGTAGCCCTGTTTGGGGTCCAGTAAGGTCACATAGACCTTGGCGCGCGTCCGCGTTTCAAGCAGTTCTTTGATGCGGCAGACGATGTCATAGTTTATTTCGTCTTCATAGAGGCCGTATTGCGGGAAGGCGGCGCCGTGGTCGCGTCCGCCATGGCCTGGGTCAAGGATGATGACCACCCCCTCCAGTTCCTTTGCGCGGACGCGGGTGGCCTGCAGGCGTTGCGCTTCCTGCTGCACAGATTCATATTCCCGGCGGCGCTCGCTGCCCGCCGGCTGATAGCGGTCCGAAAGCATCTCCAGAGGAATCAGAATTTTCTGCCCTGCCCCCATCCTGTGAACATTCCTGACCCCGCTGCGCTTCTGGATGATTTCGCAGGCTTTCAGGATATCGGCGTTCTCCCGAAAATCGGTGAACCGCGCCACGACCGCCGTGTAAAGCGCCTCGCCCTTTTTCAGACGATACAGCGCATAAGGCCCCTGCCTGTCGGAACCATAGGTGAGTTCATGGGCGTCGGGATCAAAGACAGGCGGCGCTTCAATTTCAGCGCCGCCGCCGCAACGCGCGCGCAGGGACGGCATCAGCAGATTCGCCGGAATGAACACCACCTGGCCCAATTGCAGGGTTTCGGCATGGTTCGCGTTGCGCGGGTGATTCATCAGGTCGTGGTAATTGGTGCCGACGCCGGTGAACCATTCCGCAATACTCCACCAGGTCTCCGCCCCTTCTTCGCCTTTGAACGCGACCTTGTGCCACCACCCCTCGCCATCGGCGCGGTCCTCGGGAAATATCGCTTCGAGGACGGCGCGGCGCGCCTCCATACTCAATCTGGAAAACGGGATCGCCACCGCCATACGCCCGCGATAGTCTTTCCATTCTTCCGGATTGAGAAGATACCGTTCGAGCAGGGGCTTGGCGGCATCGCCTCGCGGCAGTTGGCATTCAATATACAGGACGCGCCCGCCGCGGATGCCGGCATATACCCCGGACTCCAGCGCCGCCAGGGTGGATGCCGTCGCGCCCGAAGCAATGAGGAGTGTCACCGCTCCCAAGAACCACGCTGATAATTGCGGTCGCCTGTTCGCGTTGCTGAACAAAACTTCGTTTCCTGTCCGCCGGCCAGTGTGTGACACCCGCACCGCTGGTCGGCGCGGGATTCTTGGTCCCAGATGCATTCGGCTTCCACAAGCATCGTAACACAATTCGGACGAAAACACAATATGTTGTGTTCTTGTCAATAGATAACCCATGAAAGCACAACGGGAGGGGGAGGATCAGGAAAAGAGGCTGCGGAGGCGCCCCAAGAACCCTCCCGCATCAATGTTGACCTCTTCCGCGCCTTCCTGGTAGGCGGTCTTGACAGGGCTGTCAATGACGCGCACGGTGACGGCAGTGATGTTGTCCGTGCCGCCGCCATCCAATGCGCGTTCAATAAGCATGCGAACACCGGCACGCAGGTCGGCCATGGCCAGCGCGTCGGCGATTTTGGCATCGGGCACGATATTGGAGAGGCCGTCGGAACAGAGCAGGATGGTGTCACCGAGTTTCATCCGGAATGCGAACAGGTCGGCCTTGACCTTGTTCTTGATGCCCACGGCGCGGGTGATAAGGTTCTTCAGGGAATGGTTCCGGGCTTCCTGTTCGCTTAGAATGCCGTTGCGCACCTGCTCGGCGACGAGGGAGTGGTCGCGGGTAACCTGGTGGATGCCTGAGCGTTCACGGAGGAGATACACGCGGCTGTCTCCCACCTGCGCCACATAGGCCCATTCCCCGTGAACAACGAGTACGGAAACGGTGGTGCCCATGCCGGCGTACATGGGATTCAATTCGGCTTCTCCAAAGATGCGGTCGTTGGCGCGTGCGATGGCCTCGCGCAGGGCGACCGGAATCGGCTGGAATGCGCCGGTATAGAACTGTTCCACCAGCACCCGCAAGGCCACGCGGCTGGCGTATTCACCGGCGCTTGCCCCGCCCATCCCGTCGGCCACCCCGAATAAAAGGCCGCGTTCTTCCGCCAGTCCTTCATCCTGGGGAGCGCAGAGAATACACGAATCCTCATTATTCTTGCGCTTTTTGCCGACATGGCTCGCCAGCCGCGCCTGAATGATCCCATTGTCCCACAAGAACTCATAATTCGGTCCCGTGGTGGGACCATATTCTGTTCGGGGAATGAGACCGCTCACGCCGCCCCCTTTCGCCTGCATGCATACAACGATCGGGCCGATGCGGGCGTTCGTTTTATGTCGCTTTGCTCGGCTCGCATTCCTTCTCGTCGCCGTGCCGGCACGCAGCCACAACTGGCCGCTCCCATTGGGCCTTCAGCCTATGGCGACTGTGCCACGACTGCCTTATTCAATAGTACCCTCAAGAAGGCAAAACGTCAAGCAGGACTGATATGCAGGCGCTTCTGTCCACAACACGTTTTGTCTGTGCGGACTTGGGAACAGCATGTTATATTGCGCTTTCGGTGTCAATTGCTGGAGCGCCCCTGGACGCCCTTGATCTTCTTTAGCGGCTTGGCTTCCCCGGAAACCTTGGGCCGGAGCGCGCGAACCGCCTTGCCCGCCAGCCACATCTCGGAATTGCCCAGGGCGTTCAATTCCTTCTGCAGGCGCGCCGCGTAATCCTTGGCCCCCGTCGCCGAGAGCACCCGGCGTGTCTCCACCCCCGTCTTCACCCGCTTGTAAAGTTCCTTGAACAACGGCAGCGTCGCCTTCTTGAACTTCGGCTTCCAGTCCAGCGCGCCGCGCTGCGCCGTGGCCGAGCAGTTCATGTACATCCAGTCCATGCCGTTCTCGTCCACAACGCGGAT
>CAZLII010000299.1:0-6126 GCA_964559065.1 uncultured Nitrospirales bacterium
CGAGATCGAAGAGCAGGCGCTCGACCACGCCCCCGCGGAAGACATCCGGCCCCCAGGCTGCTTCCTGAAAAATACGAACCGGCGCGCCCGAATCCCCATTGACGCCCGGAACGCCTATCCATTGCAGGTCGGCCACGGGCATCGTCACTTCCACCCAGCAGGAATCGGCATTGGCCACGGTGGCCACTGTGGCGCCGGGGGCGACATGAGAACCGAGAGTCACCGGACGCGCCAAGACCAACGCATCAAACGGGGCGCGGACGGCCGTCCGCTCCAAATCAAGGCGGGCCTTGTCCAAGACGGCTTTCGCAATGGCGACGGCCGCTTCCTTGGACGCCAGTTGCGGCTGCCGCAGCAGGAGCCATTCTTCTTCCGCATTCACATCCTCGCCCAGAAGTTCATACTCGCGCAACGCCACCGCCTGTTGGCCCATCTCCATCTGGACATCGGCTTCGGCCTTGACCACATTGCCTTCCTGCTGTTGAACGGCCAGTTTGTAGTCGTCGCGCTCGATTTGGATCATCTTTTCACCGTTCGCGAAATGTCCGCCCCGCTCGAAATTGGGATGGACCTCGATGATCCGGCCCGCCACCTGGGCGGCGATTTGTACGCTCAGAGACGGCGTCACCGTACCCATGGCCTTAACGACAATGCGATTCGGCCCCACCTGCACCGGGGTCACCTCCACCAGCCGCGCCTGCGGCTGCGGCGGACGTCGCTGGGCGACCGGCGGATTCAGCATCCAGTGATATGATATGTATGCACTTGGCACGACAATCGCCACCAGCACTGCCAAACGGAATATCCGCCCCAGCCATCGCCAGACGGCGGACCCGCGCACTTTGTCCTCAGTTGTGACGGGTGCTGCGGAATTGGTTTCCGGCTCGTTCATGGGAACTCCTGTTCTTGCATATCTTCGGGCTTATTATATGAATCTTCCTCATGTTCCTTGGCGGCGGCGCGCCGAATGAAGCGCAACAATCCATGGTCATCGGCGGCGGACGCATCCCGGCGTTCGGCGTATTCCTCCTCCATCCATGCGCCGCCCAGCGCAACACACAACTGCGCCTGCCGTTCGAGCCGTGCATGCTCCGCCTGCACCAGGCGGCGTTCAAGCACTTGGATTTCGGTGAGCGCGGAAAGCACCGGCAGATAGTCTATCAGTCCTTTTCGGTAACGGTCCTGCGCCTGCCGATGGGAGGCGCGGACCGCTTCCAACTGGCGCTTCAGCGCCTCTATGTGCTCCGCCTGCTTGGTCTCCTGCACCAGCGCGTTTTCCACTTCCTTCACGCTCTGGAGCACGCGCGCCTGATAGACTGCGAGGCGTTCCCCGGCCACCGCGCGCGCGCGGTTGACTTCGGCCTTGCGGCGTCCGGCGTCGAAGATGGGGCCGGTCAGGCTTGCGGCCATGGTCGCCATCCAGTTGTCGAAGACCAGCGCCCATTCTTCTGCGCCGTAACTGGCGGAGGCCGTGAGGCGCAGCGCCGGCAGGCGGTCCGCCCGGGCGGCGGCGACGCGCCAGTCGGCCGTATTCAACGAAAGCCCCGCCGCGCGCACGTCGGGCCTGCGCGCGAGCAAGTCGGCGGGAAGCCCCGGTTCCGGGAGGGGACCCGCATCCGGCAGCGCCTTGGCCGTGATGTCCAGGTCCGTCTGTGGCGGCAGGCCCAGCAGCACGGCCAGTTCATGCTCGGCGCTCTGGAGTCCCGCCTCGAGCGGCGGCAGGAGCGTTTCGGTCTGCGCCACGATCTGTCGCTGCTGAAACACGTCCAGCGCAGTGGCCAGCCCGTTCCGATAGCGGTAGGTCATCAGGTCCAGCGCGGTCTTGTTGAGTTCCAGTTGCTGGCGCACCAAATCGAGTTCCTGGCGATACGCCACGATGTCCAGCCATTGCCGCACCACCGTTCCGGACAGGCTGAGCATCGCGGCATAGACGTCCTCCTGGGATGCCGCAAAATCGAGCCGCGCCGCCCGATGCGCCGCCCGAAGCCGGCCCCACAGGTCCACTTCAAAGCCGGTTCCCAGGCCGAAACGGTAGGACCGCGTCGTCACCGTCCTGCTGGTGTCGGGCGGCCCGGCAAGCACTACCTGCGCCGCTTCGAGCCGCGACCGGATGTCCCGCAGGGTCGCGTTCAGATCGCCGTCCGAAGGGCCTGATTCGCCCACCACAACGCCCAGCGCATTCACTTTGCGTTCCGCGACGTCCAGGTTCCAGAAATCCGCATCGCCGGCGTCAATGCGCCGGCGCGTCGTGGAAAGGTCCGTGTTGAAATTCAGGTCTGGCCAGCGCAGCGCGCCGACCTGCCGCGCCACCTGTTCGGCCTGATCCAGCCGCGCGTATATCTGTTGCAGTGTGAGGTTGCCGGCCAGCGCCGCATCCATCAGGCGATTCAATTCGTCGGATTCAAAAATGGCCCACCACCGGTCCGGCGCGGGCGCGGTATTTTCATAGAGCGTGAATGTTTCCGGGACCGGCACCGTGTCAGTGCCACGCGGCTTGGGGGCGAAGTGGGCGCACGAAACACACAGAAGGGCGGCACAAGTCAGACACAACACCGCGCCCGGGAACGGCACAGTCGCTTCACGAATCCGTGATGCTTTCGCGCTTTTTTGTTTCAGGGTTTCCATGCGTCTCCATAATACCCCCCCGTGTGTCATTGCTTGCGCATATTTTGAATTGCACTGAAGAATTATGTCTGCGTCCCTTTTACGTTGTCAAAGCAGGACAGTCGGACGTAAGGCTTTCTCCTTCTCCGTTAACGATGAAAATGCGGGAAACTAATTCTGCGGCATTTTTCATACCATTTCCGTCGCCGTTCGTGTGATCCCCGGAGGATACCTCTTGAGAATGAATGCGCTTGCTGATATTCTCCTGCGAAAGGCTTGACGAATGGCGGCTTCTGAGTCAAAAAAACCGTATCCGAGATGGTTCTATGCCATTCTCGCGTTGTTACCGCTGCTTTCTATCGGACTGGTCGGCGGATTTTTCTTGTTTCTGATGCCCAAAGTTTTTCAACGTCCCCTCAATGTGGAGTCGCCAAAATGGGACTTGTCGGTGCTGACAGAAGCAGACCCTATCCTGATATGGTCCAACAGGAAGAATCTTTCAACCATATTCCTTCACGCCTATGGCGAGGAAACCAGATATTATCCCGTGCATACCAACCGCTTGGGTTTGCGTGGCCCCGACATCCAGGAAAAGGGGGACCGGCTCCGCATTCTGGCGTTGGGAGACTCGACGACTTTTGGCATGGGTGTGGGTGATGACCAGGCGTGGTGCGCAGTACTCCAGGCGATTCTCGATCCAGATGCCAAACTGCTGGAGGTGCTGAACGGCGGCTGCATCGGCTATTCCCTTGCCCAGTCCCGAAAGTTTCTTGAATTGCTTTCGCCATTGGTACAACCGGACATAATCCTGTTGACCACCGGACACAACGAAATTACCGCGTGGGCGAACGCTTCCGATTCCGATACGCTCGCCAGCAAACGCTTTCCCCTGAGAACCAAAGCGTACAAATGGCTGCGGCGGGAACTTTTCCCCAACACGAACGAAGACGCCGACCGGCCGCGCATGACGCCTGGAGAGTTTCTGGATGGACTGATGGATTTTGCCGCCATGTGCCGAAAGCAAGAGCGGTTCTGTTGGTTTCTGCTTTGGCCCTGGAAGCAGAAAACCTTTGCTGGGCCTGATGATACACTGGATGTCAACAGTTATCATACGCTCATCCGCGAGGCTGGCTCCCGCGCCCGCGTGAATGTGGTTGATCTTGGTCATGCCTTTCGCACAGTGGGGGAAGATGCATATATACCGGGGGACATTGTGCATGCCACCGAGGCGGGGAACCGCGCTGTGGCCGAGTATCTGGCCGGCGTCCTGCGCAAAGCGTTTCAGGAAGACTTGTGCGAGGGCTGGCAGGAGGCCGCCATGAGTCATGCCCGCGCCCTGCTGGCCTCAAACCGAAGCGCGGATGCCCAGGACTTTCTGGAGCGATATCTCAACATAGTGCGCCAGGGAACACCGTACGAGTTGCTTGGAGACGCCTGCAGGGAACTCGGAGACCGCGAAGCCGCCTTGCGCGCATGGTGGCTTGGAATGGAAACCGACCCGCTATACGCCCCAAACTTTGACAAGGCCGCAGCCGTTATGTCCCAACGCGATGCAGAACAGCAGATCGCTTTCTGGAACAAGGTTTGCAACGATTTGCCGCATGCGCACCGCGCCTGGATGATGCTCGGCAAAGCGTTTGAAGGGCAGAGGCGCTGGTCCGAGGCGGCGGACGCCTACCGCATTGCAGTTCAGGCCGGCCCGGTGGATGCCGGACCCCATGTTCTTCTGGGGCTTGCGCTGCTTACGACCGAGGATTGGACCGGCGCCATTGACGCGCTCGAGCGCGCGCTGGCGATCAATCCGGAGATTCCTGATCTGCAAGAGCAGATAGGTGCCGCGCGTCGCGCCATGGAGGCCACGGGAAGACATATGGAATAAGCGTCGGGAAAGCACGTAATCGAAAGCGCGGAATGCCCGCGTCCGTTGCTGCCGGGATACGCACTCCCGAAAGAGAGGCAAAGCCCCCCGCAACTATCCGCACCTACGCACCTTGGATTCTATGGAGGCGCAGGGAACTGTCACTCGCCGGGCATGACGGAGCGCAGATGGCGACGGATTTGCGCGACGAGTTCGGCGGGCATGAAGGGTTTTGTGATGAGTTCCGCCGCGCCGGCGCGGATGGAATGCGCGCGTGCGTCGGGGGTGTGCGCGGAGGAGACGCAGACGACGGGAATATGCTGCGTGACAGGGTTCGCCTTGATCTGCTCGCAGACCTCGTAGCCGCTCATCATCGGCATCATGATATCGAGCAGCACCAGATCAGGTTTCTCGGTACTGACCAGATCGAGCGCGCTGATGCCATCATAGGCGCGGATTACGTCCATCCCGTATGCCTTGAGGGTCTGCTCGATCAGCGCCACGACATCCGGTTCGTCATCCACGACAAGTATCTTCGGATTAGCCACGTTTCCTCCCGGAACTTCTTCCGCCGCGACTTTCTTCTTCCTCATGGTCCATCGAATACATGCGCGACAGCACGCGCCGGCGAGGATGCGGTCGCTCGATTTCGACCTGACGGAATATCGCTGGCTTTGGAATCTTTGTGATCCGAACCTTTAGACCGTGATCAAAAAAGCCCTCATCGGTGCGGTGCGACCGAACCACCCATGCGCGAATCGGCCCGGAGAGCGGCACGGTAAATTCCTCATCCCGCATGAGGCGAAATACCACTTCGGCCCCTTCTTCCAGGCGCTCCAGCATGCGGACGCGCACCCCGTACGGATTCAAATCGAGCACAACCCCCTCCTTGAACGTATCGGGCGCCTCCTTTGAACTCACCACGCATGGACGGCACACTTCCGTCCTCGGCGCAATCCGACGGCCCCGCCGAACGGATTTTGTGTCCGGCGAGACAAACATATCTTCGCGCGTCATCCGTCGGTTGGGCTCCAATGGAGATTTTCTCCGCCGCATGCCATCTTCCTGTTTTTCGTCGCGCCTGAGTGACGCGCACCTTTCCATCTGGCTACAGCATATCGCAAGTCGCACAAAATGTCCAGAATCCGGCGTTGAAACCACGAAGATGCGCGGGAACTGCCGGGAATACCGTCATGCAGGTCCGCGTTTCTCTGGTGACGCCGCGTGCGGCGCCTTAATCCCCCTTCGGCGTCAGCCATGGCGGGGGAGGGCTGTTACCAACAGTGCGACATTTTGAAAGCACACCAACAGAGGAGAAAAATCATGGCATATACGCTACCTGAACTTCCTTATGCGTTTGATGCGCTGGAACCGCATATTGACGCGCAGACCATGCAGATTCACCACGGGAAACACCATGCCGCCTACATCGCCAATGTAAATGCGGCGCTCGAAGGACTTGATGCGCTCGCCGCCCTTCCCGCTGAAGAACTGTTGCGCCGCATCCAGGATGTGCCCGAGGCCAAGCGCCAGGCCGTAATCAACAATGGCGGCGGCCACGCCAATCATTCGCTGTTCTGGCAGATCATGTCGCCGGACGGCGGCGGGGAACCCGGCGGTGAACTGGCGAAGGCCATCAACGCCGAACTCGGCGGCTTTGCGGC
>CAZLII010000300.1:0-6081 GCA_964559065.1 uncultured Nitrospirales bacterium
TACGATGAACCTGACGACGGAACGGGAGACGGCGAGGTGTACGACGAAGCCTTTTCCTGCGGCGTGCCGGTGGTGGCCGGGCCGATTGAAGCGACGGCATTGGGAAATATCGGCGTCCAGGCCATGGCGACAGGGGCCCTTGATTCGCTGGAAGCCATGCGTCGCGTTATTGCCGATTCGGTGACCTTAGACACGTATCAACCGGAAGAGACAACCGCTTGGGAAAGACTGGATTCCTGATCGCACGGTATGCGCCGCAGTGTTCCGGTTGAGGGCATGGCGGGCGATAAGGAAAGGTGTGAGGTGCACGTATGGAAGACTTTCGCGCGACATTTTCCCAAAAACTGGACGAGGTGGATAATCTACCCACCATCTCAGCAGTGTATATCGCACTGCAGGCGGCGCTATCCAACATGGCCGCCGGCGCGGAGGATGTCGCCAGGGTGATTGCCGAAGACATCAGTCTGACGGCCAAGGTGCTGCGGATTGTCAACAGCGCCTATTTCAGCGCGGCCTCAGGCCCGATTGCCTCGGTGGGCAAGGCGGTCGCCCGCATCGGTTTTTCGGAGATTCGGCGCATTTGCTCCGCCTTGGAAATCATCCGCTCATTCAAGGCGCTCCGCCGGGACATCAACCCGGAGGATTTCTGGAAGCACTGTCTCATGACCGCCATCACAACCAAGGTGATCGATCAATATCGCGCGACCCCCTGTGATTTCAATGAGGACACGGCCTATGTCAGTGGATTGCTGCATGATGTGGGGCAATTGCTGCTGAATTGTTATTTCCCCGAAGTCTTCAGGGAGGTGATTCATCGTGCAGAAAGTGACAACGCCCCATACGCCGAAGTCGAACGAAACATGCTGGGCATGGACCACGGCGAGATGGGGGGCATTTTGCTGGAGCGATGGCATTTTCCCGAGGCGATTATCCAGGCGGTGAATTGGCATCATGAACCCGGACTTGCGCCGGAGAAATATCGTTCCCTCGCGCAGACCATTCATTTGGCAGACTTCATCTGCCGATCCCTGGGCATCGGAACGTCGTTGGGCAGCATCAGCCCTGCAAGACGTTTCTATGACAATGTTTGGGCCGACCTGGGCGTCTCCGTGGATGATCTCCCCGCTATCATGGACCGCGTCAACAGAGAGGAACAGCGCTGCGTCACCATTATCGCCGTAGAGTCATGACGGACAGGAAAAGGCGAAAAAACCTGTTTCCCCCTGACCTGTGATGTGCTATATTAGAATGTCGTAAAGGTCCAAAATCGATGGGAGGAAAACACCATGGCGTACGCAATTGAGAAGGTGGAAGTGTGGTCCGGCATGATTGACGATGAGCCGGGGGGACTGGCCGCGAAACTTGCGCCTCTGGCGGAGGCGGGCGTGGCATTGAGTTTCATGCTGGCGCGGCGCAGCGTGCCCGGCAAAGGCGTCGTGTTCCTCGCGCCGCTCAAGGGCGCAGCGGCGACCAAGGCCGCGCGGGGCGCCGGGTTGGCGCCGGCGAATGATCTGTCCGCCCTGTGCGTGAGCGGACCCGACAAGGCGGGCTTGGGCGCGCTGGTCGCCGGCGCCCTTGCGCAGGCGGGGATAAACATGCGCGGCATCTCGGCGATGGCGGTGGGCCGCAAGGCCATCATGTGCATCGCGTTTGACGACAAGCCGACCGCAGCGAAAGCCCAACGCATTCTCGCCAAGGCGCTGAACAAATAGGCGCTTTGGCCGCTATTCGCCCGTCATTTCCAGATGCACGATATAGACTTGCCGCGTGCCGTCGCATGTGGCGTCAATGCGGATTTGCGTGCCGTCGCGGTTCCATCGCGGATGCAGATCGCAACGCCATTCGCCTTTGTATTCGGCGGGTTCATGAAAGCGGGCGAGTTCGGCGACCTGCTGCGCAGCCATGTCCATCACGTAGAGCGAACGCATGCGATCCGGTCCCTGCGGATAGGAGTCGGTCACCATCCATTTCCCATCGCGGGAAAAGTGGCAGTGACCATCCCGTTGCAGGCGTTCCGGGGCAAGAGGGGTGTAATCGTCGCCGCCGTCGGTGAAAAAGACGTGCAGCCACTTTGACTCGCCCTGATAGCGGGAAACCACTACCATTCGGCGCTCGTCGAGCCAGTCGTAGTGCGACGCGCCCCAGGAATAGGGCAATACGCAGCGCAGTTCCGTGCCGTCCGGGTTCACCGTGAACGCCGCTGTCACGAGCGGGCCGGTGTCCTGCTTGTAGCGGGCCATGAAGAAGATGCGGCTGTCGTCCCGGCTGAACAATACGTGATTGAACCACATTTTCTTTTCCAGGAAGGACTCTGGCGGCTTTTCGGTCTGGAAAACCCTATCCATCGAGACAATCAACCTGTATTCGCCGCTTTGCAGATCCATTACATAGAGGCCGTCGTCGTCAGGATGCAGGACCTCGCCGAAGGGATCGGCCACGCCGACATAGCCGTAGCCGGGGCGCGTGTCAGCGAGCCGGGCGTAATTGATGCTTGCCGCCCACTTCCCCGAAGGCGACACGGCCGCCACGGGCCGGGGCAGTCTCCGTGTTTCTCCGCTCTCCACATCCAGCACAACTGCGCAGAATGCGCCATCGGCCCGATCGTTGTAGATGATCTTGTGTTCGGGGTCGGTCGGCAGCCAGTGCAGCAGCGCGCCTTGCTGAAAATTCCAGGCATTGGTCTCTGCGACATGCCGGACTTCGTCCTTTTCCATGTTCATGATGCAGATCGTCGCCTTGTCTGTCTCTGTCACCGGCTTTGCGCCGAAATCCGTCTGCAAAAAGGCCAGCAATCGCTCGCTCGCGTTCCACGGTGAAATACCATAGTAGCCGAAGAAATGATGCTTTGGCCCTTGGGTGATCTGCCGGACTTCTTTGATTTTGAGAAAAGGGAGGTCCGCAGGGACATCGTTCAAGACTTCGTATCGCGGCGTCGCCCACGATTGGCCCGAACCAAGCAACAACAGCAAGAATAACGATATCACTTCCGTACGCATTGGTATTTCCTCCCGGTGTTACGACACTTCTTGGATTGCTTCTTCGGCGTTGTCCCGGTTTTTCGCAATACAAGTGTCCACTGCCCGGAAAACACACTCCAATTGACCTTCCGGGTCACGTCCATGCACATGCAACAGCAACTTGCCATCCGGCGCAAGCACATACACATTAACCATCCCAGGCGCGAATCCATAGGCGCGCGCCACATCGTCCTTCCAATCGAGCAGGACGGCCCTCCGAACATAATGCCGGAGCGCCCATCGCACCAGCGGTTTCCATATCACAGGCAAGTCATGCAGGGCCGCCACGCCGACAATGCTGACATCTTTTTCCGGCGGGTCGTAGCGTTCCTGTTCATCGCGATATCTACCCGATTCAAGCGCTCCCGGACCAATGTAGCGCTTGGCTATGGGGTTGTACCATTTCGCGACATGATTGATTACATGGCGGTCGGCGAATAACACGATGCGTGGACGATCGGTTGGAAAGATGTGCCGGTGGGCAATATTGTACTGGTCTTGCAGTTGAAAACCCGGCGCCAAACCTGGGAATGCTTTTGTGGAAGTCTGCCCCGCTTTCACTGCATGCGGGCCGGCGCTCCTGTCACCGGAGATGGCAACTGCAGAATCCGTGGCATCTCCGGCCGGACACATCTCAACGAACACGATGACGCATAGCGCCCACAGGACAATCATCGTCAACCGAAACATTTTTTCAATCCTTCGATGCTGCATCGTTTCATGATAACGAAATTCATGCGCATATTAAACCGTTTTGCATCATTCCTTCGGACAGCACATTTTCTGAACAGGTTTCATCTTTGCCGCACTCGACAACCTACGGCAAGAAATGACACACTGGTCTTGTTAACGCAAACCGGGGTCGCTATAGCGTCGCCTTTGACTTCAGAGGAAAGCATATGTACCGGATTCTTTTCACCATGTGCCTGCTGGCGGCCGGCGCGGTCGCAGGGGATGAATTGTCCGTATTCCAGGGACTGGCGGATGCAGAATCCCGCCGGGAAATGTTGCGTGCGTATCTTATGGATGCTGCGAGCATATGCTTTGAGCGACGGACGGAAACGATCGAAGCGATCAAGACGCCTGAAGATGTGGTGGAACGACAAGCGCAAATGCGTCGCTTTTTCCTGGAACAACTCGGCGATTTTCCGGAACCTACGCCGCTGAATGCGCAAATCGTCGGCGGCGCCGAAGGCGCCGGCTTCCGTTACGAGAAGGTCATATTTGAAAGCATCCCTGGATTTTTCGTGACCGCCACGCTGTATCTTCCGCAGTCCGACCCGCCGTATCCCGCCTCATTGGTCGCTTGTGGCCACAGCAATGAAGGGAAGGCGGGATATGTCCTTGCGGCGGCATTGCTGGCGCAAAACGGCATCGCGGCGTTCTGCTACGATCCCCACGGCCAGGGCGAACGCTATGATTTCCTCACCGACCAGGGCAAGCCTGTCCTGGGACCCACCCTCCATCATTCCGTCACAGGCGTCGGCTGCATCCTTACGGGAACGAATCTGGCCATGCATTTTATCTGGGACGGCATGCGCGCCATTGACTACCTGCAGACCCGCCAAGACATTGACCCGGACCGCATCGGCTGCGTCGGCAACTCCGGCGGCGGCACCCAGACCAGTTATATCATGGCGCTGGAACCGCGCATCAAGGCCGCCGCACCCAGTTGTTACATCACCACCTTCGAACTGCTCATGGCCACCATCGGCCCGCAGGACCTGGAGCAGAATATCTTCGGTCAGATCGCCCACGGCATGGACCACGCCGACTACATCACCATGCGCGCGCCGTCGCCGGTGCTCGTATGCTCCGCGACGCGGGACTTCTTCGACATCACCGGCACCTGGACAGCGTTCCGCGAAGCCAAACGCACTTATGCGCGTCTGGGCTTCGCCGACCGCGTGGATATCGTCGAGAGCGACGCCGAACACGGTTACAACAGGACGCTGCGTGAAGCCACCGCGCAATGGATGCGACGCTGGCTCTTGGATGACACCCGATTGGTCAGAGAAGAAGATCTCCCCGCACCTACCCGGGAAGAACTCCAATGCACGCCGGAAGGACAGGTGATCAAACTGCCGGGCGCGCGCAGCATGGCTGACCTGAATATCGAACGCGCCGAACGGCTTACCGCGCAACGCAAGGCGTTCTGGCGCGACCATGCGCCGGAAGCGGCGATGGCAAAGGTGCGGGAATTGATCGGCGCGCGGGCGTATGCCGAATTGCCAAACCCGGAAATGGAAACACGGGGCGTATTCGCGCGGGAAGGATATCGCATCGAAAAAATCGTGCTGCACCCCGAACCGGCGATTCATCTTCCCGTTCTGTTGTTTCTTCCCAAGGGGTCACCAAAAAGCGTCTTGATCTATTGTCACGGCGAAAACAAAGCAGCGGAAGCGCAGCCGGGCGGAGTTCTGGAAGGATGGGCGCGTGAAGGACAGGCCATTCTGGCAGTTGATCTGCGCGGCATTGGCGAAACCGAGTCGGCGGAGGGACGCCCGGATTGGCGGGACAAGTGCGGCCCTGGCTACACCAATGCGCTCAGGGCCTATCTGCTTGCGAAGAGCATGGTGGGAATGCGGACAGAAGACATCCTCGTTGTCGCGAAGTATGCCCGAGCGCGTTTCGGCAAGAAAACACCCATCCGGCTTCACGCCATAACCTTCGCCACCGTGCCCGCCGTACACGCCGCCGCGCTGGAACGCGGCCTCTTCGACTCCCTCGTGCTGGATGGCGGCATTCCCTCCTGGTTGGATGTGGTGCGCACGCCGCGCGCACGCGGCCAACTCGTGAACGCCGTCCATAACGCCTTGGCATACTATGATCTGCCCGACCTGCTGGCGTTGCTGCCGCCGGATCAAGTTCACTTGGAGAACTTGCACGTCCCTGTGTTTTAACTATGATTTTGGTAACATTTTAGCCGACTGAAGTAATCATTGCTCATAGTGCCGTCATTGCGATTGACGCGAAGCGTAGCGCGTGCCATTTAATAAACACACTTATGAACTTGAGAGTACCGCGTTCTTGAGGTGTTTTTCTTTGTGGTTTCGGTGGTTTC
>CAZLII010000301.1:0-6062 GCA_964559065.1 uncultured Nitrospirales bacterium
CGAAGTTGTCATCCGCCACGGTCGCATCGGTGCCGATGCAGGGAAGGCAGGTAACAGCATTGGCCAGAAAAGGTGAAATCGTCGGCGCGGTGGATTTTGGCTCGCGCAATTTTCGGGTGCTGATTGCCCGGCGCGCGGGCGACGGGGCCATCCAGGTGATCGGCCACGGCACGGCCCCCGCCCGCGGCTGCATGTCGCAGGGCGTCATTCAGGATTTGGGCGCGGCGCAGACCGCCCTGAAACAGGCGTTGACGGCGGCGGAGAAAGAGGCGGGAACGAAAGTCAATTCGTTTTTCTGCGGCATCAACGGGAAGAATGTGCAGTCCTTCATCCGGGAGGGCAACGCCAAACTGGACAAGGATGTCGTCGAAATCCGCCATCTCGATGAGGCGCGCGATCTGGCCTCGCGCGACGTGCTCGCAGCGGGCAAACATGTCATTTCTTCCATCACCTCCCAAGAATGGTACGTTGACACCCTCCGCGTCAGCGAGCCGCTCGGCATGCACGGCGGCGTACTGAAGGCGCGGGTGCACTTTGCCCAGATTCCCTCGCTGATTGAAGACAACATCGTCACCTGCATCGAATCCCAGGGACGCGAACTGGAAGACATCGTCTTCCTGCCGCTGGCGGCCGGGCTGGGGTGCCTGACCCCGGAAGACATTGATCTCGGCGTGGCACTGCTTGACATGGGCAGCAGCACGACCAGCCTCGCCATCTACCGCGACCGCCGCATTATGAACACCACCTGCTTCGACTGGGGGAGTTCGCATATCACGCGCGACGTCGCCGCCGGATTGCGCATTTCCTTCGAGGAAGCGGTGGAACTGGTGCTCATGTATGGGCTGGCGGACAGCCTCGTCCGCGCGGAAACGCAAAAGGATGTCGCTGACGCCGCCGTCGGAGACGTCGAACGGCGCAGCGCAAGCATCAAGTTAATGACCGCCGTGCGCGGCGCCCCCGAAATCGTCAACCGAGATGAACTGGACGAGATCATCTTCGAGCGGTCCAAGGAACTGATGACTAAAATCCGCCAGCAGGTCCATGCCAACGGCTACGCCCGCCATCTCGTGCGCGGCATCGTGATCACTGGCGGCGCGGCGCAAATCAAAAACCAGACCGCCCTGGCCGAAGCGGTGTTCCAGGTGCCCGCCCGCATCGGACTGCCCACCGGGATTGACGTGCTTCCGCCCCAGGTCAACACGCCGGAATTTGTGCCTGTGGTCGGCGTGGCGCGACACGGGTTTGAATTCCGCGCCGCCGCGCGCAGCGGCAGAATCCAGGTGCAGCGCGGCCCCCTGCGCTCGGTGTTTCAGCGGATGGGTGGTTTTCTGAAGAAGTATTTCTTCTGAATACGGACGAATACCGACATACAAGGCGGACCGCGCGCGCCGTCAGCGGCGGCGAAAACGGAAACGCGGGGGCGGGGGACCCTCAGCGGCAGATTGGGAGGCGGCGTCTGTAAAGGCCTCGATGCGCGGGGCGGATGCCTCTTCTTCCCCCTGCGCCTCCACTTCCTGCTCCCAAGGCCGGGGCATATCCAGTAGCATGGGGCCTGGGGGTGACTCCGGACCGGGGATCGGGCGCACCCCTTTCCCCGGCGGCGGGGTCAATTCCAGCGAGTCGAGGGCAAGCCGCTTCACTTTTCTCGCGGGCACAAGCGTATAACCGATGATGTCACCCAGGTCCATCAGGAAAGCCACCAGCAGCAGAAAGATTTCCTTGAATCCCACTTGATTCCAGTCCAGCAGTTTGGAGAAGACTGCAAACAGGGGATTCTCCATCCGCACCACTTCGGGCAACGCCACCCCGGAAATGCCCGCCAGGTCCTTGCAGACCACGCGCAGTTCCGCCTGGAGCCGTTCGATATCGTCCAGTTCGGCGATGGCGGCATTGCGCAGCACTTCGTCCGCCTCCTGCTTCACCGCCAGGGCGTCGTCAACCGCCTGTAATTCGACTTCGGTGGTCTTCTGCAGCAGGGTCAGTTTGTAGTCCTCTTCGCGCGCATAGGGGCCGTATCCCGCCGGCGCTCTGCGCAACCCGCGCACCTCGGCGTCCAGTTCCGCCTCCTGCCGGGCCAGTTCGCGTCGCAGCGTTATACGCTTCTCCGAAAGTGACGTCTGCACCTGCGCCAGGTAGTTTTCATAAGAGGAACGCATGCGTTCCGAGGAATAGCGCAGGAAGAAATCCCGTTCCGCCGTGCGGTAGAGCACATCTATGTAGAAAGCGATGGAGATGAATGCGACGACAGTCATGCCGATGATGCCGACAATGTTGAGGCGTTTCTGGCCGTCAATGATGGCGATTTTCAGGGCGAACAGCATCATGCCAATGGCGACGGACAGCGCCAGCGCAATGATGGAACACTCCCATACCACGCCTTCGGCGAGCGGGATGTCCACCTTCGGCGTTGGAAGAATGGAATCGTTCAGACTGACATAGGTCGTCCACATGCTCGCGATGGCGAGCAGCACCATCGCAAGAAAAACCATGACCCGTACGACAATTCGCATGAATGTGCTCCGGCAGGGCGCTTGGCCACGCATACAATATACCCGCCGGATGTGAAAAGTTCCAAATTCGGCGCACAAACCATGTTCTTTTCACCATCGCGAGCGGTGCGGCGCTGCTAAGAAAGTGCGTCGCCTTTCTTCTGTAAATCGCCGCCATAGGAAGTATGGGACCAGCAATGACAAAGTGAGGGATAGACGAAAAAGGCCATCTGACTGCCCCTGTCATTTCGAGGGAGCATAAGCGACCGAGGAATCTTGGCCTGTGCTTAAGATTTCTCGCTACGCTCGAAATGACAACGCTGCCCCTGTCATTTCGAGGGAGCATAAGCGACCGAGGAATCTTGGCCTGTGCTTAAGATTTCTCGCTACGCTCGAAATGACAACACTACGCTGTAAGAAAGTGCGTCGCCTTTCTTCTGTAAATCGCCGCCGAAGGCGGCGGGGGCACTCGCAAAGACGCTCACGCCAATGGGCTGGAAAGTTACGCTTTGCTCAAGGCATGTCCGGACAATGCCGGGACGCGCCGCATGGGCACGCGCAAATAGTGTATACTCCCCTCTATTATGGTGCGTTCTTCGGCGCATATCGGATGGGCAAGGGCCGGAGGCGGAGGAAGAATCAAGACAGGGGGAAGCGAGAAATAATTTTGTAATCGGACAACAGGAGAGAGTAACAGCATGAGTTTCTTTTTCGGTCAACAACGGTGCGTGCATGGGCCGTTTCTTATCATGGCGGCCGGAGCGTTGGCGATAGCGTGCGCCATATCGTCGGCAAATGCGGCGGAATTGCCGTGGACGCTGCGGAATCATATTACGTTTACGGTGGGTGAATCGCGTCTGGACTATGCCGAAGACGACGCGGAATGGCGGATACGCCTGGGCGATGACGGGGTTGCGCTGGACAAGGCGGGCTTCTCCATTGGCTTGGGCGAGGGGCGCACACTGATTGGGAACCAGTTGGGCCAGGGGACGCCGGACCGGACGCCGTTCAAGAGCGATTTGGGCGACGGTACGTTTTACACACAGCAGTTTGCGCCGAAGGATGGCCTGCGGGTGGCGCACCGGATCGCGGCCTTTCGGGAGTATCCTTTCGCTGTGTTGACGGTGGAGGTGGAGAATGTGGGAACGGAGCCGGTGCTGTTGGAGCGCCTGAGTCCGGTGGTGCTGGGGCCGGAAAGCATGCCGGGTTGGAGCAGCGAGGCGCTGGTGTTGACCCGCCATGCGGGGTCCGAGGGCGGGTATCCAAGTTTCGGCGGCGAGCAACCCTGTGTGATGGCGGTATTTCATGACCCGGTGCGCCAACTCTGCATCGGGTTGGGGCTGTTGCCGCGCGGCGACATGACGGGAAGCGCGATTTTCGAGAGGGGCGATGAAGGATGGCGTGGGGAGATTATCTGCGGGTTTGACCCGCCGATCACCCTTGCGCCGGGCCGGCGCGTCGAGTCGGACCCCGTGTGGATATCGTACGGTACCCCCGATCCCGCCAGGGTCAGCGACTACTATTCCTATGCGATGAGCCGCATGCCGCGTCCGTTGGCGCGGCATCTTCCCGCGATGGCGTGGTGTACGGTGCCCGATGATGCGGACTTTGCGGCACTGGAAACGCAGGCGAAGGAGTGGAGAAAGGCAGGCGTGAGGCATGCGCTGATTCCCGCGGGCTGGGAACGCGCGCCCGGCGCCATGCAGGGGGCGAATCCCCGTTATCCGGCGGACATGGCGTCGGCGGCCGCGGCACTCCGAAAAGCGGGCATGATCCCCGGCATTACGCTGGACCCGCTGCAGGGCGGCGGCGAGGACGCCTGGCTCAATCCGGAATCGGAAGACGCAGCGGTCGCGGCGGCGGAGCGGGTGCAGCGCCTGCGTGATTGGGGATTCGGGTTCATCGTGGCCCGGCCGTCCGCTGTGCCGGATGCGCAACTCACGGCGTTCGGCCTGACGCGGCACGCAGCGAACCGTCTCGCGGTGGGGAGGCTTATCGCAGCGGCGGGCGACATGCCCGTCTTGCCAGCGGCCAGAGCCGCAATTGCCGCCGACCGGGACGCCTGGTTGAAAGCCGCCGCGTTCTCAAGCCGACTCGCGGAATTCGCCATCACCCCCGCCCCATTGCGGATGAACGCCGCCGGACTCAACGCCGTCAGCGAAGAATTGGCTGCCGCCATGCGGTTCTGGCCCGGCCCCGTCGAGGTGGTTGGCCTGCCCACGCCCGAAGGGTTGAAGCAATTTGCGCGTTTTGCGGCGCACGAGCGGGTGCCGGCGCGCAGCGTGGACGACGCGAGCAGGGTGCCGTTGATCTGGCAGGCGAACCTCAAAGACGGCAACGGCGGTTATGTGGGCGGGGCGGTGATCGCCTTTCGCGGCGCGCGCGCCTGGAACCTCGCCGACCTGCGCTTTGACCAGGCGGAGCCGATCAAGGTTTGGCGACCCGAAGACGGGAGCCTGGTGGACGCCAACGACGCGATTGTTTCGGCGGACAGGGGCCTTTCGGTCATCGGACTGTCGCCGCACCATGATCGGCCGCATTTCCTGGGAACATCCACGGGGCTGGCGTTGCACCTGGACCGGGTGAAGAACCTGTACTGGAATGAGGCGAAGGGCACGCTGAGCGGCATTATTGAGGGACCAATCGAGGACAAGGGAGTGGCCTACATCGCCGTGCCGGAACCCTGGAAGATGACCGAGGCGCGGCTGAACGGCAAAAAACTGACCCCCAGACAGATTGGAAATCTGAAGGGCGAATGCCTGATGATTGCGATGGATGACGGCGGGATGCGCTTTGAACTGGCCTTCGCCAAACCGTAGGGCATCTGCGCCAAAAAGGAGCAGCCGTGCATTACACCAGACTGGGGCAGCGCACCGTCAACGCGGTTCGATTCGCGGAGGTGCTGCAGGTGCTGGTGCGCCACGGCTTCGCGGATTTGCTGCGCCGCGCCGGTTTCCACGACAGCCTGCCGGCGCGCATGCTGCGCGGCCTGAATCTCATGGAAGCGCCCAGCGGCGAGCCGGCCACCTTCGGCGAGCGCCTCTGCGCCGCCCTGACCGAACTGGGGCCGACCTTCATCAAGTTCGGCCAAGTCCTCAGCACGCGCCCCGACTTGGTCGGCCCGAAAATTGCTGACGACCTGCGCGAACTCCAGGACCAGGTGGACCCGTTGCCCTTCGATGCGATGTCGGCGGCGTTTGTGCAGGAACTCGGCCGATCTCCCGGAGAACTCTACGCCGCGTTCAACACCGTCCCCGTGGCCTCCGCGTCGCTCAGCCAGGTCTATCGCGCAACCCTCGCGTCGGGCGAGGCGGTGGCCGTAAAGGTGCTGCGGCCCGGCGTGGAAAAGACCATCGAATCGGACATCAACCTGATGCGCTACATCGCGGAATGGGCCGCGGGGCATGTGGAAGACGTGAAATGGCTCGACCCCGTCGGCATCGTGGACGAATTTGCGAGGTCGGTCCGCCGCGAACTGGATTTTCACATCGAAGCGCGCATCATCGAAACCTTCCGGAAAAATTTTGAAGATTCCGAAAATATCTTTATTCCCCGCGTTCATCGTGAACTTTC
>CAZLII010000302.1:0-6061 GCA_964559065.1 uncultured Nitrospirales bacterium
CGGCTGCCAGGATCTCCGCCCTCTCTACGGCAGGGCCAGCCTCTTCGCCCTGAGCGGGAGCGCCGAGGGCCGGCTCCTCCACGTCGCGGATTTGGATGCGGAAACGCTCCATCAGCGCATCGGCTGTATGCATGGGACGGAAAAGGGTGACGCGCGGCGCCACCGCGAAAAACGCGGCGTAGACCATCGCAGCCACCGCCACGCTGATGACAAATAATATGCGTTTGCTTAGCATCATTCGGGCACAACCGTATCGGGCAGACGCAGTCCGAGCCGGGGATTACCCCTGCCCCAGTTTTTCCAGCGCTGTACGCGCCAATTCCGCATGGGCGTTGTCGGGATAATCCGCGACCAGTTCGGCATAGGTCTTGCGCGCCTGGTCGGCGTTGCCCGCCTTTTCAAAGCATTGCCCCGCGCGCCACAGG
This sequence comes from uncultured Nitrospirales bacterium, assembly GCA_964559065.1. Classification (GTDB taxonomy): domain Bacteria; phylum Hydrogenedentota; class Hydrogenedentia; order Hydrogenedentales; family CAILVY01; genus CALEDJ01. Next base: position 426 of record CAZLII010000302.1, read on the forward strand.
GCATCCGGCGACAATTCAGGATGAAGAAAAAGAATGGCCACGCGCATGTAACTGCGGGCCGCCTTGTCAAAATCGCCCGCTTCCTCAAACAATTCGCCCAGGCGAAAGCGCGCCCGCGCAGCCACGTCGCCGGTGTTGGTGTTGGCCGCCTCTTCGTAGAGCGCCAGCGCCTTGTCTGGTTCCTTCAGCGATTCGTGGATGCGCGCCATCCGGTATTTCGCCTCGACGGCCCGCGTCGTGGCCGGGGCCGATTCCACCACCGCCGCATAGCGCTTGAGAGCGTCCTGGGGATTGCCGGCCTTCTCGGCGCATTCGGCAATCATGAAGCGCACCTGTTCCGGATAGGGATAGGCGGGTGTCCGCTCCAGAAATGATTCCAGCGTTTTCACTGCGGCATCCCAGACGCCCTTGTCGTAAAAGTGCTGGCCCAGCCAGAGATAGGCCTCTTCGTTCAGCGCAATCGTCGGGTGCTCTGTCACAACGCGATAGAAAAGGTCCGCAGCCATGTCCAGGTCGTTCTGCTCATAGCGCGCCAAGGCCAAACCGCGAAGCGCAAGCCCCGCAAATTCGCCGGTCGGTTCCGCGCCCAGCGCCGCCTGATAAGATTCCATGGCCTGAATCGCGTCGCGCTGATCGCGCAACTGGTGCTCGGCGATGCGGAACAGCGCCTCCGCCCTGTGGGGCGTTTCTGGATTCTTTTCCAGTAACTGCCGGAACGTGTCGGCGCTCGCCTCGAAATTCTTCATGTTGTGGTAGGTGATGGCGAGACGGTACAGCGTATCCTGTTCCACGGTGGCATCCACAGGGCTTTCCAGAATCGCCCTGTATTTCGCCACCGCATCCTCGAAATCCGCCGCGCGGAAGAGGGCATCGCCTGCGCGGCGCATGGCCTGCTCGGTGAGGGGATTGCCGGGATAGCGCTTGACAAATGCTTCAAAACGCTGCGCGGCCTGGTCCGTCAGGCCCAATTGTGCCAAACATTCGGCAGACTTGAACAATGCCTCTGCTCCGAACTCGCTATCGGGATATTTCTCCGCCACCAGGTGGAATTCCTGATAGGCGTCCTCATAATTCCCCTCCGCCACCAGGATCATGCCAAGAAGAAACGCGGTGTCGCCGACCAACGGCGAATCTTTGCGCGTTTGCAGGAAAGCGGTCACCTCGCGCTTGGCCGCCGCAATATCGCCTTTCAGATAGTATGCCCAGGCCGACTTGAACTGCGCGCGCACCGCGAAATCGTCCGCACCCTTCTGTTCTCGGATCAGGGCGTAAATGGCGAGCGCATCGTCATAGCGCGCCTGGTCCTGGAGGCAATTCGCCTGAATGTATTTCAGGCCGATGAGGTACGGCGTGTCCGGATGCTCCGCGACAAAGGATTCCACGGCGGCGATGGCTTCCGAGAATTTGCCCTCGTGATACAAGGCCCAGATGTAGCCGTACTCCGCGCGGCGCGCGTAATCGCTTTCCGGAAACTCCTTGCGCAACTGTTCATACGCGCCGACGGCGGCGCTGTACCAGCCCAGTTTGTCGTAGGTTTCCGCCGCGCGGTAGCGGCATTCCATCCGCAGCGCGGCATCCGCGTCAGAATTGGCCACCGCCGAGAATTCTATGGCCGCACCCTCCAGATCGTTCCGGTCAATGAGCGCGAAGGCGATTTGATACCGCGCGTAGGGGGCGAGGGGATTGTCCGGAAAGGATTCCGTCAATGTCTTGAACGCCTGCATCGCACCGCCAAGATCAGCCCGCTCATGTCGTGCTTTTCCGAGATAGTAAAGCGCCCGCACCCGGATTTCCGGTGCATGTTCCGCGCCAGCCATCGGCGCCAACGCCGCCTCCGCTTCTTCCAGGCGTTTCAGAAAATACAGTGTTTCCGCGCGGCTCAAGGCAGCCTGACGGCGCATTGCGTTGTCCACGGGAAGATTCAGCACATGGTCAAAAGCCGCCAGCGCCTTTTCGTATTGACGGACGGCATAGGCCGCCTCGCCCAGCCGGTAATGCGCCGTCGGCAGATCGGCGCCGGACGGGTAGTCCGCGACATACCGTTCGTATTCCTCGACGGCTTCGGCGAAAAAGCCGCGATGAAACAGGCCGTTGGCAAAATCGAGTTGGGCCTGCTCCGGCGTGTCCACCGCCCACGCCGCCCCGCAGGCCAGCGCCGCCGCTCCGATATAATGCCATACCACGCGCATGATGTTCTCCATGACGGCGTTCCGCCTGGCCCTCAGGGCGTTGCCTGAGCCAATTCTTCCTTCAAAGCCGCGAACGAGACGTTCTGGATGTCGGCCTTGCGGCAACAGTCCAGCACCTGAATTGCGCGACCCAGCACGGCGTCCCGGTCACCCCGGATGATCACCGCGCCGCCGGGGAAAAATTCCGCCACCCGGTTCAGGACTTGCTGCAACTCGTCCAGAGACAACACCCGGTCGTTCACCACGATCGCGCCGTCAGCGCGGATATTGATGAAAATCTCGCCCTGCACCCGCTCCGACGGCACGGCGCTTTCCGCCGTGGGCAGGGTGATGTCCACTTCGCTCTCCAGCGTGGAATAGACCGCCGTGGTCATGAAGAAGACCAGTGTGAGGAACACAATGTCAATCAACGGGGCCATCTGAATGGTCCCGGCGTCCTCCTGATAGTGCCGTCCGAATCTCATTCCACGCGACTCCTTGCTATCATCTCGATAAATTCGCCCGCCTGCCCCTCCACCGTCGCGATGATCTTGAGCACCCTGGCGCGCAGGTAGAAATACACGACCATCGCCGGAATCGCCAGCAACAGCCCCGCCGCCGTCGTGACCATCGCCATGGCCACGCTCGACGCCATCGTGATGCCCTTCACCTGGGCGCTGTCAAACGCAATCGCGCCGAATGCCTGCATCATTCCCCAGACCGTGCCCAGCAGCCCCAGCAGCGGCGCGATGCTCGCGATGTTGTTCAGATACGATATCTTCTGCCACAACGCGGTGGCCCCGCGTTCGCCCTCGCTTTCCATCGCCTCCTGGATCACGTAACGGTCATGGCCCGCCATCTTCAGCCCCGCCCGCAGCACGTTCGCCATCATTTCATCGCGGCCCTGGCACATCTGGAATGCGCCCCGCAAATCGCCCGAACGTATCTGACTTTGCGCGCGCTTCAGCAACGTCGCGGGCACTTCGCGCCCCGGCGTCACCGTCAACAGCAAATATACCGCCAGCGCCACCCCCACAAAGCCCAACGCCATGATGGTCCACAGGATGACGCCGCCGTGCCGGATCATCATCATGACGGTCATCTGGTCCACGACACCCGGTGCGCTTTCCTGCGCCCCCGCCGGAAACGCAAGGCACAGAAACCCGACCAGAACCAACAAATAGAATACTTTTTTCAGTATTTTCCGCCAGAATGGCTCACGCCAAAGCATCTTAATGGACTCCTTTATTGATCCAATGGAAGCGGTCGCCGCGAATGGGCAAAAAAGGCCTTATCCAGCCGCGAACCGCCATAAGGCTATTATGCCCGCCCTCTTACAAAGGTTGCAATGCCTCTTCCTGAGGCATTTGCCCATATTGCACGGCAGAACACATTGTGTCATAGTAGAAAGGCGCTGACGCATGGTGCGCAGGGCGATTGGGCAATAGTCTGGGGAACTATCGAATATGAGGCAACATCCTTTTCCGTTGCCTGATGACGACGCACAATTGGGGGACACGACAGGGAGGCGCTTGGGGCGATTGTGGTGGCTGGACCTGGCGATGGGGGCAGTGATCTTCCTCGTGGCCCAGGCGATTGGCGTCACCTATTTGATCACTTACAGCCCGCGCTTCGATTTCTACCAGCAGTATCACGGCCCGGCAGTAATGATCGGACTGGGCCACGGTTTCGTGAATCCGATATTCAATCGCGCCCCGGCCATTCGCGATTTTCTTGACGGGAAAGACCTTGAACTGGACCTGGACAGGCTACCGCCGGTGATTCCCACGGAACCGCTCGCGTCATTTCAGGAGAATCACCGCTACGCGATGTATCTTATCGGGTTGTGGTGGCGGCTCTTCGGCGTGTCATGGTATGCGTTGGCAACGCTGCAGGGCGTCCTTTTCGGGCTTGCCGCCGTGGCGGCCTATGGCGTATTCCGGCTGGGCATGGGGCGCACCCTTGCTTTTGCGGCGGCGCTGCTTATTCTGTGCTCGCCGGGATTTCTGCACATGCTTTCCCAAGTCCGTGATTTCAACAAGGCTCCGTTTATCCTGGGCGCCATGGCCATCACCGGATGGATTGTGAAAAGCGGCCGCACGCCGTTGAGGACGCTTCCTGCGGCAGCGGGATTGGGCGTTTTGCTGGGGATTGGCCTTGGGTTCCGGCAGGATTTGCTGGTATGCGTCCCCGCATGCGCCGTTCTGATCTTCTTTTTCATGCCCGGCGCCCTTCGCCGCACCTGGTGGCTGCGCCCGACCGCCGTGGCGTTGATGATCGCGTGTTTCGCAGGGCCGGCCTATCCAATTTTCAAGGCGATGAACAAAGAAGCGGCGGACAGTTTTCACCACATCAACCAGGGCTTGGTAGACGTGTTCCACCGGAACATGGGCCTCGGCGATGCGCCCTACAGCCTTGGCTATATGTACCGCGATGAATACACCCACAGCATTGTCTCCAGTTTCGCCATGCACAAGAAAGGATATGCGGAGCAGGTGCGCGCCTATGTCAGCCCGGAGTATGACGCGATGAGCCGCGCCTATTTCATGGAAACCTATCTCCGGCATTTCCCGGCGGATTTCATCACGCGGTGGGTGGCCGCACCCGCGCGGATTCTGGACTATGGCGGCTTTGCGTTGGACTCCTTTGCGCCGGTGGACCCCGGCAATCCGTTTCTGCGGCGCAGCATCGCCTTTCGCTGGCGTGTTTTTGGTCCCTTGGCCGGGTATGGGACCTGGCTGGCGGTGGCGGCCATACTCCTGATCAGCCTGCGCAGCCTGCGGCTGGCGTTCGCCGCGACCTTTGCCGGTCTGTTCTTCGCCGGAATGACCTCGCTGCAGTTCGCCCTGCGCCACTATTTTCACATGGAGCCGCTGTTCTGGTGGGTGTTGGGTTTCTTTGTCCATCAGGCGGTCGCCGGCATCCTGTGGATGCTGTGCCCGGCACATGCAGCGCAGGCGCTGACCCTTGCCGTGTCGCCGCGCGCCTGGTGGGGCGGACCCACAAAGCGGATTGCGGCATTCGCCGCCATCGCGCTTATTGGCGGCGCGCTCCCCTATGCCGGATGCCGCATCTACCAATACGTACAAACCGGAAGAATCTATCGCGCTTACGCGGAGACGCCGCTGACGCCGCTGGAAGTGGAAATTCAGGAGCGCAACTATGCCCGATTCATTCCCAGGGGGTTCCTCGATGCGGACCGGATGACGCCGGTGGAGGCCGCCGTGCAGGTGCAGACCGGCATGCTGGTCCTGGAACTCGAACCCGCCGACCACCCTATTCCCATCTTTTTTGAATACGGCGCGTCGAGGTCGGAAAATGATTTCTCCGATTTTCACTTTCTCCCATCCCGGCATATCGCGGGCGATGCGCCCATGCGGCTTTTTTTCCCCGTTTACAACGCGCCGCCCAACTATTTTCTCAAAGAACGCCGTTTCATCGGATTCCAAGTGCCGAAACCCTATGCGG
>CAZLII010000303.1:0-6038 GCA_964559065.1 uncultured Nitrospirales bacterium
GCTGAAGGTGTGGGTGCGGCCGTCGGCGTTGGAGACGAAATAGAGGTAAGGGGCGTTGGCCGGCAGGAGCGCGGCGCGCAGGCTGGCCGCGCCGGGACTGGATATCGGGCCGGGCGGCAGCCCGGGGTTCTTGTAGGTGTTATAGGGGGAATCCACCTCTTTGTCACTGTCCAGCATGCGCTGCCCGTACTTGTTCAATGCGAACTGAAGGGTGCTGTCCAGTTGCAGGGGCATGCCCTTTTTGATCCGGTTGTAAATGACGGCGGCCACGAGCGGACGTTCCTCATCCACCCGCGTCTCCTCCTCAATCAATGAAGCCACAGTGACCACCATCATCTTGTCGAACTGGTCCGCGCCGGGAATCTCACGGAGCAGCCGGTTGTATTCCCGCTCGAACTGCGCCACCATGCGCTCGACCATCGCGCGTTCGGTCGGCTGCGTGTCGAAGAAATAGGTGTTCGGCATGAGGAAGCCTTCAAGAGAGGCGGCTGTAATCCCCAGGCGCGCGATCAGTTCCGGGTCCCGCGCCGCTTCGTGAAACGCCTCCGGATTGGGAAAGAGCGAGGCCGCCTGGTCAATGGTCAGGCCTTCGGGGATGGTGATGCGGACCTGGTCGGCGGTCAGGCTGCGCGCCGGGCCTTTGTAAAGCAGGCACAAGAGTTCCAACGCGGAAAGGCCGCGCGGCAATTCATAGATCCCGTGGCGGATGACCTGGTTCGTGCCGTCCAGTCTGAGCGCCAGCAGGAAGAACGCCTCCCGCTCCACCAGGCCCATTTCCACGAGAATCCTGCCGGCATCCCGCGCCGTGGCGCCCGGCGGAATCGCGACCTCCACTTTTGGCCCGGGCGCACCCGGCTGAATCACATGGTCATAGAAGATAAACGCGACCACACCGGCGGCCACGAGTAACAGGAACAGCACGGCGGCGACGTAGAGATACACGCCGAGCACGATGCGCCAGAATGACCACCTGCGCGGGCGCGGGGAACTTTGGGGCGTTTCATTCATGCGCCGTCATTCCCGCCGCGGCGCCTGGCGGTCCAGGTAGGTCTGGAGGATGTGGGCGGCGGCCACCTTGTCCACCACCTGCTTGCGTTTTTTGCGCGAGCAGTCCGCCGCAATCAGCGCCCGCTGCGATTCGGCGGTGGTGAAGCGCTCATCCTGGGTGACAATCTCGACGGGACAGGCGGCGCGCAGCCGCTCGATGAAGCCCTGCACCTTGCGGGCCTGGGGACCGGGTTGCCCTTCGCGGTCCAGCGGCAGTCCCACCACCACGCGGACCGCCTCTGTTTCCCGGATGAGCCGGGCCAGCGCGGCGATGGTTTTGTCCAGGGACGGCTCGCGCACCACGGAATGCGGGGATGCGATCATTTGCAGCGGGTCGCTCAGGGCCACGCCGGTGCGCACGTCGCCCACATCCAGGGCCATGATTCGCCCGGGGACCGTCATCATTCGGCATTCCTCTCCGCCGCGCCCGCGTCTTCCGGCGCGGCATAGGCGACGCTGGCGAAGGACACGATGCCGCCCAGCGGGTCGGGCGCGTAGCCGTAATGGAGCAGTTCCGCCTCCAGCGCTTCGCCTTCGACGCTTTTCAGCGCCGCGTATATGCAATTAATGCCGCAAACCTTGCGCTGGTTTCCATCGCGGATGACGGACCGATAGAATGCGGCCGGATGGCATGCGATGGCATGATTAAGGTCTTCGCGGTCGCGCGTTTCCACGGCGTCAATCACGCTATCGCTGATGTCGAAGTCATCGCCGAATCGCCGCCCGACATGGGAGAGATCAGCCGCCGCGATGACCACCGCGCGCGCCCCTGTGACGCATTCCCGGCAGACTTCCAGGAATCGGCCTACCGATGCCACGGATTCCGGGTCTGCCGCCCCGTCTTCGGTCAGGGAGGAACACAGAATCGGCACGATCTTGACGGCGTCCCCGTAAAGCCGCGCCAACATCACCGCTTGAAACTCGATGGAATGCTCATTGCGGTGGAGGAACTCCGAGGCGAACGGGTCCCACGCGCAGGCCCCTGCCAGCCGTTCCACCACGGCGGCGTCGCTCTCCAACACGCCGAACGGCGTCGCAAAGGACTTCCGGGTCAATACGAAGGGGGTCGGCGCAGGCGAATGCGACACGCCGAAGACGAAGGCCGTGTCCGGAGGCGTTCCCTGCAAGAGGCGGCGGTAGCCGTGCGCATAGGCCTCCGCACCGCGCGGGAAGTCAATGTGCGGCACGATCAGGCAGCGCAGCGGCGGCACGACCCCGGCGGCTTCGTTATCCAACGATACCCCGGCGTCCCGGAACAGATCATCGAGGAAAACACGCAAAGCATCCGGATTCTCCGGATAGGAGGACCCGGCCAGGCGCGGCGCGCGCGCCGGCGCTTCAGCGAAGCGCTGCTCGGTCTCCGCTTTCAGCGCCTCAAAGCGGCGGCTCAGCAGGAAGCCTTGCTCATCCAGAAACCCGACGATTCGCCGGACCTGCTCTTCGGTGATGATCGCACCGCCGAATTGCCGCGCAAACGCGTATTGCACATCCCGCAGCGTGCGCCGCCCGTCCAGACATGCCGCCACAAAGAACGCCGGCGGCGACAGCGCAATCTGATCCTCCACATAGCCCGCCGGGTCATGCAGACAGATCACCGGCTGGCCATCGTGCTCCATCGGCACGGCATCTATCATTCGCAATGCAGGAAACGCTTCCATGACCGATACTATAGGCAGCGCTGCGCCTCTTGCGCAAGCAACTGCGGGGAAATGAGTGCAGCGTGGGAACATAAGCAAAGGGAGAAGAGCCAATAAGACCTATAGGACGAATAGGACCTATAGGACTATAGGACGTATATGCTCTGTATGATTGTCATTAAGAACAGAATTGCCGCTGTTCTTGACTATTTTCTACTCTTGGCATGTCTTGTTGGTCCTATTCGTCCTATTCATCCTATTCGTCCTTTCGCGCATCGGCAGCAGATTCTCTTGCTTGCTCCGGCGGCAGGGGATGTGGCACCATGGAAGCGACATGGGTTAAAGGTGTGTCCATCGGTGACTAATTTCAGTCAACCGCTAAAGTTTCTGGCTTGATCAGCCGATAATCAGGATGGAATGCGGACCATGCCGGAAGTGTGTTCCGCGCGTCAGGAGGTATTCATATGGTTGAAATACAAGGACTTGGCGGTGTGCCGGAGCCCAAGCCGGAGCGCCCGGCCAAAGTGCGCGGCGACCGGGAAGGGGGCGGCCGGGATACGACGGTCAGCGCTTCAAACGCCTCCGCAAAGGACGACCTGACCATCAGCAGCGAAGCGAAAGCGGCAGCGGAGTTGACCCGACTGATTCAGATTTCCAACACGCAGAGCGATATTCGCGCAGACAAGGTGGCGGCGGCGCGGGAGCGGATCGAGCGGGGCGATTACCGGAACCCGGAAGTCGTGGCGAAGGTGGCGGAACGCATCCTGAAATTCCTCGGATAATTTTGAATTCAAAGCGCATGTTTCATACAAGATAGGGCGCATCCTCAGCGGATGCGCCTTTTTCCATGCGGTTTGCGGCCATGACCCGCAATAACGACAAGAACAGGGAACATGCCCACGCTGAGCGTTATCATGATCGTCAAGGACGAGGCGGAACGGCTGGAGGACTGCCTGGAAAACGCGCGTGGCATCGCGGATGAGATTGTCGTATGCGATACCGGTTCCACGGACGCGACGATATCGGTGGCGGAGGACTTGGAGGCGCGGGTCTTTTCGATTCCCTGGGAGGATGATTTCGCAGCGGCGCGCAACGAAAGCATCCGAAGGGCGCGGGGGGACTGGTTGCTGCACCTGGATGCGGATGAGGCGTTGGACCCGGAGGGCGCGCGGCGCATCCGCGAGGTGGTGGACGCCGACGGGCTGGGCGCGGACGCAGTGGAACTCGTGCTGGCGAATTACTGCAATGATCCCCGCGCCTGGCGGTGGACGCCCGCGGACCCCGCCAATCCCTCCGCGCGCGGTTATGCCGGGTATATCCGGGTGGGACTGCTGCGGCTCTTCCGCAATGGGCGCGGCTTCGAATACCGCGAGCCGGTGCATGAGAACATCACCGAGAGCGTCCTCGAACGCGGCGGCCGCATTCGCCGGGAAGACATTCTCATCCACCACTACGGGTATGATTTGGAAGCGGCGCGGCGCGGCGCGAAGGCGCAGCGATACCTGGCCATTGCGCGGCGCAAGGCGCTGGACCGGCCCAACGACGTGAAAGCATTGCATGACTGCGCGGAACAAGCGCTGGCTTGCGGCATGGCCGACGAGGCGGAGACCTGTTGCCGCCGGGCGCTGGCCATCGCACCGGCGGATGTGGCCGCCGCGACGACACTGGCGAATATCCTCCTGAATCGCGGCGAACTGGAGGAAGCGCGGGAAATTCTGGTTCGCATCGCCCAAGAGGCCCCTCCCCTCCCCCATGTGTCCACCGCCTTGGCGGCGATCGCTTTGCGGGAAGGATGCTTGGACGCAGCGCAGCGGCATCTGGATGCGGCCTTGGAGGTCGAACCGCGCCACGTCATGGCTCGCCTTTACCGCGCGCGGGTCTGCGATCTCATAGGAGATGCGGAGACCGCCTACAACATCCTGGAAGACCTGCACACGGCATTTCCCCAATTGCGCGAAATCCGGGACCGGCTGGAGGCGCTCCGGCGGCGGCGCGATGCCGAAGCCCAATTTATCGCGGGATGCATCGAGGCCGCGCTGGCAGCCCTTGTGGCGGCGCTGGGGCTGGACCCGGAAGACCCGTTGATCCACAACGATCTGGGCGTGGTGCTGCAATCCCTCGGACAATACGAGAAGGCCCTGGAGAGCCTCGACCGCGCGCTGGCACTGGTGCGCAACCTACCGGATGCAGCGGCAAACCGCGCTGCGCTGCTGCGCTTGATGGCCGGAAATGCTTGAATACACCGGCATTTCTATCGTCTGGATCGGCGGAAGTAGAAAGAAACGCCGGTCCCGGTCGGGGCCAACAGCATGTTACAATAACCGGGTGGCGTTGGGTTCCATCCGGAAATGGAGGATGAAGACCATGAGACACGCAACATGGATGGGAATCGGCCTCATGGCCGTGGCGCTTGTGTCGGGATGCCAAACCACGCCCACGCAGCAGGGCGCTGTCCTCGGCGGCGCGCTGGGCGCGGGGCTGGGCACGATCATCGGCCATCAGTCCGGGCAGCAACTGGAAGGCGCGCTGATTGGCGCGGGTGCCGGCGCGGTGGCCGGCGCGCTCATCGGCGACCAGGTGGACGAGCGTAGATCACCCGCGCCCCAGACGGCCTATGTTGTTGAGCAGCGCCCCGTCGTGCGGGAATACCGCGCAGTGGAACGGCAGCCCGTGCGCGGGCATTATGAAACCCGCATCGTGAAATCTCCGGGCGGTGAAACCTACGAGGAAAGGGTTTGGGTGCCCCATCGCTAAACCGTCCAAACCGATACTGACCCAGCGCCGGTGGCGCGTGGCCGGGGGGCTGAGCCTCGCCGGCAGCGCGTTGCTGGCGGTATACGGTCCGGAAACCTTGCGCAACCAGTGGCCGCTTCCGGCGCTGCTGGCGTATTGGGGGTTCTTTTTATCGCTGATGCTGGCCGCCCTCTTTGCCGCCCTTCTCGACCTCTACTACATCCGCCTGCAATACCGCATCGGCCAGCGCGAAATCTTTCGCGCCACCATCGGCAGCGAGGGATTCCGCCGCGCGCTGCGCGCCCTCCGGCAAAAGGACGACGCGCCGAAGGATGAGACATAGGCGGCGGGCGGTCAGCGACGCCGTGTCACGCTGATATCGCCTTCGATGGAAACCGATTCTGCGCCGGCAAAGGTGAAGTGCAGTTCAAAATCCCCGTCAAGTGCGTCCATGACGCCATCGGCGTTGTCGTCGTATCCCCGTCCGTCAATGCTGGCAAGAACCACGCCCCCGGCGCTGCCGCCCAGCGAACCCAGATAGATTTGCCCGCCCGGCAGCATCAGCCCCGTGACCTGAAGTGTTGCGGATGCGGGCAGACTGTAGCGGGATAAAGCCCAAAT
>CAZLII010000304.1:0-6025 GCA_964559065.1 uncultured Nitrospirales bacterium
GTGATATGCACGTCAAGGTTTGCGAATTCAGGATATTCTTGCCACTGTGGGAGCGCTTCGCCACGCCGCGCCGCGATCACTGTTTCCACGGCGCGCAGCGCATGCTCCGGCTGAATCTGGTCCTTCGCGTCACTGATCGCATGCTCCGATCGGCCCAGGGTTTGCCGTCGGATTTCGACGGCGCAGTGGCCCTCGCCATAGGGTCCGGTCTCGCGGTAGTGGACGCTGCCCACGGAAACCAGCACAATGGGGCAGTCTGCCGCCGCGGCCAGGTGCATCGTGCCGGTGTCGTTGGTGATCAGTACATTGGCGCGGCGGAGCAGCGCGACGGCCTGCGCGATCGTGGTTTTTCCGTAGAGCGGGATGCCCAGCCCCGGCGCGTGGCGCGCGAACACTTCGCCCAGCGGCGCTTCCTCCGCCACGCCCAGCAGCAGAATCTTTGCGCCGTACTGCGCCAGGAGCAGTTGCGCCAATCGCGCGAAGTGCGCTTCCGGCCAGCGTTTGCCCGCTTCGCTCGCGCCCAGTTGCATGCATGCCACGAAATCGCCTTCGCGAATGCCAAATTGATCAAAGACGCTGTGGGCGAACGCGAGGTCGTCTTCGTCTGATTGGAAAACCAGTCGGTGGCATGGCGGCGCATCCGCCGCGAAAAGACGGAAGATGTCGCACAAATTGAGGTCATTGTATTCGCGGCTGAAGACGCTGGTGAAGAAGTAGGTGGTCCAAGGACCGCGCAATAAAAACTGCCAATCGTCGCTGAGATGCGCGCCAATCACCCGTGGAATGCCCGCCAGTTTCAGCAGCATTGCGGAAGCGATGCTGTGCGTGACGTTGTAGGCGAGATCGAAGCCTGCGTCGCGCAGGCGGCGAATGCGCGCGTCGGCCAGCGCGTAGGCTTTCAGCAGGCGGTCGGAATCGCCGGACCTCAGATGCAGGAACATCTCATCTTCGTCGTATTCAATCACTTCATTCACAGAGGGGTGGCGCTCCGCCACGGCCTTGCCCATGCGCCGCACCATGAGACTGATGTGCGCGTCGGGGTGCTTGTCGCGAATCTGTTGCACGAGCGGCGAGGTCTGAATTACGTCGCCCATGCGGGTGGTCTGTACAACAAGAATTCGCATGCTTCAGGTCCGTTCCTTCATCAGCGATTCCGCGAAATCCCGGACCTCCTTCATGTAGGCGAAGACGCGTTCGGGATAACAGTCGCGCGTTGCCGGTTGCAGCAATTCATTGATGGATTCCGGGGTGAACGGCGCATCCGGCGGCAGCGTGGCCAGCCATCCCGCGAGTTCCGGATGCTCAGCGGCGCGCGCGGCCGCCTCCGCAATGCTGCGCTGGATGCGCACGCCGCGTCTCAGGATGCGCGCGCCGTGGCGCGCGATGAGGAACTCCAGCATCTGTCGTGCGCGGTTTTCATAGGTGTGGTCCCGCAATGTGCGCACCCGTGCGCGTTCCGCGATGGCGCGTCGCTCTTCGGGATGTGCAAGGAAATGGTCAATGTGGGCGCGCAATTCCCGGAGATCGCGGTACACAGGAAGTTCCGTTTCATAATCGAAAAACCTTTCCAGTCCGACGCACGGATCACAGAGTTGAAAACCCCCAGCGGCGGCAATTTCAAAAACACGGGGATTGATGGCGTCGCATTTGGGGTCCACTCCGTCATGCGCATTGCTGGAATGCAGGTTAAGGTTGATCTTCGATCCCGCGACTATCTTCATGAACTCTTCATTGTCAAAGCGGCGTTCGCCGCCGACAACCAGCCGCGCCACATCCCGGTCGCCCCAGTTTACGCCCCATATTTTGAAGGCATAATCCGTCAGGCCCTTGAAGAATTGAATCCGGTTATAGTAGCCCGCCCCCGCAAAGGAAAGGTCGCATTCATATTCCTCCGCTTCATTGGGGGATAGCGTCACCGGACGGTGTACATGCGGATCACAGGCGGTCTGCACAAACGCATGGTGGCGACATCCCGCCTCTTCCAGGCGTTGTTCAAATTCTCCCGGCTGGATATGGAAAAACGCGTCGTAGCACGGGGCGGTATCTTTCCAATAGGGCAGGTGCCGCCAGTTCTCCACGTACCAGAACGCCGTGACGATGCCGTGCGCGGCGAGCCGCGCCGGAAAATCGCGCCCGACGGGCGCCTGCGCCAGGACGATGCAGATTTCGGGGTGGAACTCGGCGACGCGCGCGTAACTCCACTCCTCCAGGAAACCGGTCAGCAGATTGCCAAGTTGATTGGACGCGCGTTTGCTTTGGATGCTTCCAGTGACGCCCTTGTACAAGTCCCAGGCCGCGCTGTTGTCCACCAGCAGCGTCTGGTGACCCAGGCGGCGGAAGGCCTTCGCAAGATACCCTGCAATCGGCAGCGATCCGCCGTAGAGCGGCCCCACCACGGCGACATTCAGTCGCTGCGCCGACAGGGCCGCGCTTGCCAGCGCAGCGCAGGCCGCTTCGGTCCAGTCAGGATGCAACCGCGCCGTGGGGGGATGAACCAACACCTGCGGCATGCGCGCCGCATAGGACTGAAATGCATCGGTTGTCGCCCATTCCGACGGATCACCGATTGCCATCAACATGTCCGTTGAGACGAGGGGACCGTCCAGCGCGAAGCGCACGACATCGGGATCGGGGTCACATGCGGCTGTCTCGACGCCCCGCGCCAACAACTCTTGCACGTGGTAGCCCATCCCCACGCCGACCACGAAAACAGGGCGCTGGGGATCAATCGCGGCGGAATCCACCAGCCGCTGCGCCTCTTCCTGCGGATTGTAGCGGCTGTGCAGATAGATGCCACGCGCTTTCAGCGTCGGCGCACCGCCGCGTCCGGCGATGCGTTCCACCGAGCCGGACGGCGGGCGGTTCGCAAGCATCTGTTTCCATTCCGAAGCGCGTTTCATTGGTCTCTTCGCGGTGATTTCGCGTCCTCGTCCATCTGCCGCAATAATGCGAGCGTCTTTTCATGATTGGGGTTCAGCATGAGTATGATATCGGCGCGTTCCCGCGCCTCCTGAATACGGCCCAATGCGATCAGCAACGCCACGTGCTCTGCCGCAAGGTCCATGTCGCCGGGATAGAAATCCACAAAAGCGGCAAACACCGGCTCCGCTTCTTCCAGTCGGCCCAATGCCCGTGCTGTTTCAAGAAACGGCCCGAGCAGCGCGGTATGCTCGAAGCCGGATTGCAGCGCGGTCCGGAAATGCGAAAACGCCTCTTCATCGCGGCCTTCCGTGAGCAGCACAAGCCCCAGGGCGCCCCGGACTGCGTCATTGTCTGGCGTTTCCCGCAACGCCATTTCCAGTAACGGACGCGCCTCTGCCGCGCGGTTCATCGCCACGAGAAGAATGCCGTGTTCTCCCGTCAGCCGCGCCTCATGACGGAAGCGAAGCGCCTCGCGGTAATACCGATCCGCCTTGTCCAACTGGCCCATTCGTGCAAAGGCTTTGGCCACAATACCCATCCGCGCGCACTCATCCACGCCCACGGCATCCGCCGCCAGCGCCAGCGCCGCCGCGTTTTGCCCCTGTGCCAGCGCAGCCCGCGCCTCGGTAAGCCGGTCCACGCCCGGCTTGCACGCGATCGCGACGTATTGATACACAAGAAAGTCCTGGTGCTCCGCATCGCTCACATCGTGCATGGTCAACTTGCTGAACGAAAGGGAACTGTCGGGATTGCGCGGGAAATGCGCCGGGTCTTGCATGTTCAGGGGACGCACCTCCGCCGCTTCCAGTCCAGCCTCCTCAATCATTTCAACAAGGGCGGACCGCGTGAAAAAGCGGAGATGGGTGGCGTCGAGAATGCCGGCGTCCATATAAGTCCATCCGCCGGAGACGAGCATACTGATCACTTCATGGAAACGCACGTTCGGCGCGCTGATGATGATGACGCCGTCGGGCGCGAGCACATGCGCGAGTTTACGCAGAACCGCCGCCGGTTCCACGAGATGCTCCAGGACATCGCCGCAAATGACACAGTCGAAATGGTGTTCGGGAAACGGCAGGTCCATTTCCTCGATGTTCCCCTGCACCACATGGTCCAGCACGTCGCGCGCCCGCACGGCGGCTTCGGGGTCAATCTCGATACCGGCCACTTCCTGAATTTCACACTCGTCTTTGAGCGCCTTGCCCAGCGCGCCCGCGCCGCATCCGACGTCCAGCACGCGCCGCGCGCGGCGCGGCACATACTGCATGATGTCGCGACGCGGCTGGCTGTAGTACCCCTCGGGTTTCCGCTCATGGCGCGCGCCTGGCCTGCCGATGTCAAGGGTTTCCACGGATTGCCGGATCATCGCGTCAACGCGGTGCGCATACGTATGCTGGCCAAGCACCAGATCGCGCCCGGACCGCGCGATGCGCTCGCGCGCTTCGGCATCTTTGAGGTACTTCGCGATCAACTCCGGCAACTCGTCGTCATGGCGGTAAATAACGAGGTGCTCGCCGTCCACGAACAGGTCTTCCAATCCTTCAGCGGGATCGGTAATAAGCAACGCGCCGGACGCCATCGCCTCGAAAACCCGCATGTTCACGTCACGGTGGTGACAGGCGTTGACGACAATCTTGGCCTGGGCATAGATGCGCGCCATTGTTTCCGGCCAGAAACGTCCTATCTTGTGGTTGGGGAACCGTTGTGCCACGGTCTCAAGCAATATGCGTCGGCGCGCGCCTTCCTCTGCGCTGAAACTGCCGACATATGCGACGTCGTATATGCGGTCCATGGGGGAGAGGCGATGCAGTTCCGGCGAGCAACCGAGCGGCATCCAGAAAACATTTTGGATGCCCGCAACGCGAAATGGCTCCACTTGCCCCTTCTGGGCCAGAAAAACGCAGTCAAAATGTCGCGCCATTTCCACGCGGAGTTCCGGCGAAACATGCGTGTCAATGAGATAGGCGATTTTCGGCATGGGCAGCAGGCTGATGTCCGGCTCGACGCGGGCAGGACCGGAATCCACCCAGAGATAGAGGTCGGCGTTGAACCCTCTCGGCATGCCGTCAAGCATCTGCCGATACGGCGCTTTGTGCGGCAGGTCAATCTGCTGCGGCGGATAGGGCGGCGGCTCTTCGTCGAAGCCCCACAGGCGCAACACCTCTTCCGGGAGCCTGAACCCGGCGGTGACCACGCGGTGCCGGGCGCGCAGCGCCTCCTCCAGGTAGCGGCCCGTGGTCAGCGGGGAAGCGAGATAATGCATCAGGATATTCAGTCGTTTCCTTGTCGGAAGCGACGTGATCCGCCGGGGGTGCTGCCGCGCATCCGCCGCCGAAAAGATGGCTTCACGCCAGCATTCCACGAAAGTTTGCAAGGGAAAGGTCTTCGCGACGGTTTCCCTTCCCCGCGCACCGATTTCACGCGCCAAATCCAAGTTGTCCAACAGTTCCCGCAGGTGTTCCCGCAGGCGCGGCGCGCTGTAGGAAACAAAGCCGTCCACGCCGTCGGTGAGCGGCGAAGTCCAGTTCGCCAGCGAAACCACCGGCATGCCGCAGGCCATCGCTTCGATCATGGCGAGGTTGTAGCCGTCCTCGAAACTTTCGCGGGTGACATGCAGCATGCACCGGTCGCGGCGGTAATGCTCCAGCAGTTCATCAAAGGATGCGGCGGGCTGCGAACCCGGAATGCCGGGGTTGTTGCCGAGCACGCGATTTGGCAGCCCCTTGCAGACGGCTTCCTGAAACGGCACGTCAAACATCCAGTTGCGCTCGCGCATCACATTACCGACGCGCAGGACGCGCGCGTGCTCGCCGGTGTAGCCGCCGAATTCCTCCACGTCAATGCCGGGCAGGATAATCTGGCCCGGAATACCGTAGTCCTCGCGTTTGGACTCCGAAATAAAAATGAATGCAAAGTGCTCCACCAGCCGGTCCAGCAGGCGGCGGTACAATTCAATGGGGTCTCCCTGGTCCACTGTTGCCGAGGTGTTCAAGAAACTGCGGCGATTGTGGCAGACCAGCAACTTGGCGGCGCTGCTCGCGGCCACATCAATGGCGTTCATCTCATTGTGCGCAATGATGACCTCATAGCGGTTTTCCGCCAC
>CAZLII010000305.1:0-5989 GCA_964559065.1 uncultured Nitrospirales bacterium
GGACATGGGCGTAACTCGCCGCGCCGTGTCGGAAGCAGGCGTGCGTGCGACGCCGAGGGCCCCTGACGCGTCGCAGGCTGGTCATCGCCGGTGCTTCCGGTACTCGCCGTAGTCGCGCCACTCGTCCTCGAGCGCGTCGTAGAACTCGATGCGCCCGGTCGCACACTGCAATGGAATCCGCAACCCAGCACCCTTCCGGTTAGTGACCCGGCAGAAGTGGCCGCAGTGCTGTCTCAGGGTGTGGATGCGCTGATCCTGCTGGGAGTCAATCCCGTGTACGACTGGCCGGGCGGCGGATTCGAGGCGCTGCTGTCCAAGGCGCGCCTGTCGGTCGGCCACGACGCATATCGAACGGAAACGCTGGCGGCATGCGCGTGGGCGGTGCCGTCGAATCATGGGCTGGAATCCTGGAATGACGCCGCGCCGCGCGCGGGGCTGCGGTCCTGGTGCCAGCCAATGATTGCCCCGCTTTTCGATACGCGCCAGGAGGCGGAATCGCTCCTGCGCTGGACCCAAGCCTTCGCCGACACCAACGATCCCATCCGAGAATTCTGCGATTGGCACGATTACGTCAAGCATCAGGTCGCGCGGACATTTGGCGATGTCTCCTGGGAGACGTGCCTGCGCACCGGCGTGCTGCGCACCGACGCACAAGCGGCGCTGCCGAATTTCGATGCCGCCAGCGCAGAAGCGCTGGGACAACAGAACGTCGTCACCGGACCGTTTGAGGCGGTCATCCTCCCGCATCACGCCGTGCATGACGGGCGCTTCGCCAACAATGCCTGGTTGCAGGAACTACCGGACCCCATCAGCAAATTGGTGTGGGACAGCGCGGCGGCGATCAGCCCGAAAACGGCGGCGGCGCTGGGTGTTCGGGAAAGTGACATGCTGCGCATTGCCGTAAATGGGGCTGAGTTGAGAATCCCTGCGTTAATTGTGCCGGGCACGGCGGACGAGGTGGCGGTGCTGACGCTGGGACATGGACGCAGCGCGGGCGGCGAGGTATTGTCCGCGGCGGGCGGCGTGAATGTCGCGCCGCTCCTCGGATGTGATAATCCCCATGCGCCCAGAACGCTCTTGCAGGTTGATGTGTCCAAGGATTCCGGACGGCGGCGGCTGGTGCGCACGCAACAGGAGTTCTCGCTTCATGGGCGGCCCATCGTCATTGAGGGGACGCTGGAGGAGTTCAAGGCAGACCCCGCATTTGTTGAACACAAGCGCCATTTGCCGCGTGAAGCGGACCTGTACGCGCCGTTCGACTATTCCAAGGGCCACAAATGGGAAATGGCGATCAACCTCAACGCCTGCACCGGCTGCAATGCCTGCATGATCGCCTGCCAAGCGGAGAACAACATCGCCGTCGTGGGGCGCGAGGAATGCGACAGGGGGCGCGACATGCACTGGATTCGCGTGGACCGCTACCTGACGGGCGATCCGGAGAATCCCGCCGCGCACCATCAGCCCATGCTCTGCCAGCATTGCGACAACGCGCCCTGCGAGAACGTCTGCCCGGTCAACGCCACCGCCCACAGTCCGGAAGGGTTGAATGAAATGGCCTACAACCGCTGCGTGGGCACGCGGTACTGCTCCAACAACTGCCCCTACAAGGTGCGCCGTTTCAATTTCCGCGCTTACCAGGACAAGATGATGCGGGACCCCGTGCAAGAACTGGTGCACAACCCGCAGGTCACTGTGCGCGATGTCGGCGTGATGGAGAAATGCACTTTTTGCGTGCAACGGATCAACGCGGCGAAATTCGCGGCCCGCAACCGGGGCGAGGCTGTGAAAGACGGCGCGGTGCGCACCGCCTGCCAGGAGGCGTGCCCGGCGCAGGCGATTGCGTTTGGCGATGCCAACGATCCGAAGAGCCTGGTGGCGAAACTGAAGCGATCGGGTCGGCGATTCCGGGTGCTTGAGGAATTGAATGTGAAGCCGAATGTGAATTACCTGGCCCGGATTCGCAATCCGCACGCGGGGATCGTGGACGCTGCGCACAGCGTCCACGCCAAGGACGACAAGGACAGCAAGGACAACAAGGACAGGAAAGACGGCAAGGACGGCAAGGACAAAGAAGATGTGGTTTATGCGGCGGGGGCTACCCCACCTGATCACGTCGCAGCCGCGGCGCCTGTCCATCCTGTCCATCTTGTCCATTCCGTCCATTCCAATAATGAGGGCCTGTCCGCATGAGCGCCGATGCAAGCATCCTGAAACCCACGCCGTTGATTGAGGGAACGATCACGCCGCGCGAATTGGACGATGCGGTATTTGCGCCGGTGGAGTCTTTTCCCACGGGGCGCTGGCTGATTGCCATCAGCGTGACCGGCGCGGTCTCCCTTTTGTTCCCCTTGTGCGTGGCGCACACCATCCTCAACGGCATCGGCACGTGGGGCGTCAACCAGCCGGTGGGCTGGGGGCTGGCCATCGTCAATTTCGTGTTCTGGGTCGGCATCGGGCACGCGGGCACGCTCATCAGCGCGATCCTGTTCCTGTTCCGCCAGAAATGGCGCACCGGCATTGCGCGCTTCGCCGAGGCAATGACGATTTTCGCCGTGTTCTGCGCCATGCAGTTCCCGCTGTTTCATACGGGTCGCCCCTGGCTCGCGATGTTCTGGCTGATTCCCTATCCCAATGATCAGCGCATCTACCAGAACTTCCGGTCGCCATTGGAGTGGGACGTCTTCGCCGTGGGCACGTATGGCCTCATCTCCTTTATGTTCTGGTATCTCGGCCTGATTCCCGACCTGGCCGCCGCGCGCGACCGCGCGAAACATCCCTTCCGCAAATTGGTCTATGGCTTGTTGAGCATGGGCTGGAGCGGCAGCAACCGCGCGTGGACGCATTACGAGAAGGCGTATCTGATGTTCGCCGGGCTGTCCACGCCGCTGGTGTTGTCGGTGCACAGCATCGTGTCCTTCGACTTCGCAATTTCGGTGATTCCCGGCTGGCACACGACCATCTTCCCGCCGTATTTCGTGGCGGGGGCCATTTTCAGCGGATTCGCGATGGTGGCGACGCTGATCGTCATCCTGCGGCGGATGTTTCATCTCAAGCACATCATCACCGACAACCACCTTGATTTGATGAACAAGATCGTCATCGTGACTTCGCTCATGGTGGGCTACGCCTATGCGATGGAGTTCTTCATCGCGTGGTACGGCGGGGTGGCGGCCGAACGCTATGTATTCATGAACCGCGCGATGGGGCCTTACGCCTGGGCCTACTGGACCATGGTCATCTGCAACGTGGTCGTGCCGCAGTTGTTGTGGATTCGCCGGGTCCGGCGATCGGTGCTCCTGATGTATCCCATCGTATTGCTTGTCAACGTCGGCATGTGGTTCGAGCGCTTCGTCATCGTGGTCACCAGCCTGCACCGGGACTATCTGCCATCGAGTTGGGGCATGTACATCCCGACATGGACGGATATCGGTCTTTTTGTCGGCAGTTTCGGTATTTTTTTGACGCTTATTCTTCTTTTTTGCAGATTTCTGCCAAGCATATCCGTCACTGAAATGAAAGCGGCGCTGCCGCACGCGCAGCCGGCACACGGAGGCGGCCATGAGTGAGTTGCAGCATAAACAGGTGGGTCTTGCCGGACTATACGATGACGCGGGTGCGCTGGTGCGCGCGGCGCAGGAGGTGCGCCGCGCAGGGTACACCCGCTGGGACTGTCATACGCCGTATCCGGTGCACGGTCTCGACATCGCGATGGGCATTCCCGCGTCTCCGGTGGGCGGCATCGGTTTGCTGGCGGGATTCGCCGGGCTTGGTGCGGCCATCGGTCTCACGGGCTGGCTGAGCGCATGGCATTACCCCATCCACATCGGCGGCAAGGCGCTGTTCAGTTGGCAGGCCTTTGTGCCCATCTATTTTGAATTGTTCGTGTTGTTCGCCGGGTTGGCGGTGATGGGGTCGGTGTTTGCGCTGGGCCGGTTGGGCCGGTGGCATTCGCCGCTGCACGATTCCGGCATCATGCCGGAAATCACCTGCGACCGCTTCGCGATTGTTCTGGAGGCGTCGGACCCGAACTATTCGGAAGATGCGGCGCGGGCCTTGCTGGCGCAAACCGGCTGCCGGGACATCCGCCTCCTCATCGAATACGAAGAAGAGGATGACGCATTCCTATGATTCCGCCGAATATCATCGCCATCATCCAGAACTGCCATCCGCGCTGGTCGCCGTTTATGTACAAGGCGACCCTGCTGGGGATGGTGGCGTCGGCGTTTCTGGTGCCGATGCTGCTCCTGTCCATCCCGATGATCGAATTCTTCAACGGGATGGCGGCGCAACCCAAGGGAAAAACCCAAGGCACATACGGCCGGGTTTTCGGCGAGGCGCGGATTGTGGAGCGTCCTCCGGTACCGGGCGCCATTCCGCGCGAATACACGGCGTATGCGATGGACCATCTCGGAAACACCATCGAGGACGCCGTGGCGGCGGGCGCGGTGTTGCGCAACCCGATGCCGATCACGCGGGAGACGCTGATGCGCGGACAGCGGGTCTATGAAATTTTCTGCGCGGCATGCCACGGCAAGGAAGGCTACGGCGACGGCCCCGTGACCGGCCCGAACAGATTCCCCGCGCCGCCCTCGCTGCACACCGATCAGGCGCGCGGCTATGCCGACGGCACGATCTTCCACATTGTGACCAAGGGCATGGGCAAGATGCCCCCGTACAGGGAGTTGATTACGCCCGAGGACCGCTGGATGGCGACGCATTACGTGCGCGTGCTCCAGCGCGCTGCCAATCCCACGCCGGAGGACCTGCAACAATGACGCCGATTGCCTCGATGTCGCCGCAAGCCAGTGCGCGCCTGCGCCGTATCGCCATGATACTGGTGATCACAGGGTTGCATCTGAGCGTGCCGGCGCTGTTGGGCGCGGAGAGCCGGGAGCGCTTTGCCTCGGCCTATCTCTGGGGCTATGCGTTTCTGTGGAGCGTCACGCTTGGGTCGCTGTTCTTTCTTGGACTGCACCACCTGACGCATGCGCGCTGGTCGGTGGTGATTCGCCGTGTCATGGAGATGCTGGCCGCCCCGGCGACGGGCATGCTTGCCGCCCTGTTCATTCCCGTTGCACTGATGCTCCTGCTGCACGGTTACTTCTCCCTCTTTCCGTGGGCGGACGCGGCGCATATGGCCGAGGACCCGGTCCTGGTGGGCAAACGCCTGTATCTGAACAGTCCGTTTTTCCTTGCGCGCGCCGCGTTGTATCTCGCGGTATGGGCCGGTTTTGCGCGGTATTTCCTGGGACAGTCGTTCCAGCAGGACGCCGGCGAAGACGCCGTGGGCGCGGTGTTGCGCATGCGCCGCATGGGCGCGCCGTTCATGATGGCGTTTGCCGTGACGGTGTCCTTTGCCGCGATTGACTGGCTGATGAGCCTGAACCCGCACTGGTTCAGCACGATCTTCGGCGTCTATGTATTTTCCGGGATGGCGTTGAGCGGGCTGGCGGCGCTGACGCTCGCCGTCATCGTGCTGCGCGACACGGGGCGGTTGCCGGAAGGCTGCGTCACCACGGACCATCTCTACAACCTCGGCGCGCTGCTTTTCGGGTTCAGCGCGTTCTGGGCCTATATCGCGTTCAGCCAGTACATGCTGATTTGGTACGGCAACATGCCGGAAGAGACCTTTTACCTTCACGATCGGCTTCAGGGCGGATGGCTGGGCGTCAGCGTGGCCCTGGCACTGACCCGCTTCGTGATTCCCTTTTTCATGTTGTTGCCGCGCCGCGCCAAAATGCACGCAAGAACGCTGATCGCGGTGTCGGTGATTGTGCTCGTCGGGCAATGGCTCGACCTCTACTGGCTGATCATGCCGGAGCGCCACGTGGCGGGGCCTGTGATCGGCTGGCAGGAACTGGGGCCGCCACTGACGCTGGCGGGCGCGATGCTGCTTTCGCTGTCGCGTTTCCTGGCCCGGCGGCCCTGCCTGGCGGTGGGCGACCCCTTACTGGAGGAATCCATGCGATTCCGGTTGTAAAGGAACAAT
>CAZLII010000306.1:0-5984 GCA_964559065.1 uncultured Nitrospirales bacterium
CCATCCAGACAGAACTCAGCGGCGCGGTCCCCGTCACCATTTTCTATGACCGCAGCGGCGCGCCCCGACACGTCCGGGAAGGCGCCATTGACTATGCCGAACTCACCCGTCAGGCGGACGCCCTGCTCTGACCAATCGGATTTCCTTTCACAGCCGCGACGCCTGTACTGTCTTTGATTCCCCCTGTGCCCTGTCCGCCAAGTCCGATCGGTCCGATCGGTCCGATCGGTCCGATCCGTCCGACCTGTCCGACGAAAAGATGATATTACCCGGTCGAATGTGCTAAAGTTTCCCATATTTTACACAAAAGAACCAGCGACAGAGTGATGACCATTCTATTCAAAAAGCGCACGTGGTCCTTTCTGAAGCGCGGAACGGCATTCCGCGTCATCTCCGGCGTGCTGCTTGCCTATGTCGCTATCGCCGCGTTGCACGGGATGGCGCCCGGCCTGTGGGCGCGATCATTCAATGGCGAGGAACTGCACGGTCCCTTCCGCCTTATTATCTTTTCGCCGCACCTGAATGCGCTGCCGTTCTTATGTCTGGCCGGCGCTTTGGTCTTGTCGCTTCCGGCCATGATGCCGGAAGACCCCCACGCGCACATCGAGTTCGGGTTTGCCTGGACCTTGCGCGGTCCGCCCGCCACACTGTAAATCCGACCCCTTCTCATTAGCAACGCCATAAGCAATTGTCAGCCCGGCGGCGGGGGCATTGCCTCCAAACGAAATAGAGACCAATCCCCGCGCACCGGGCAAGGGAGCAATATTCCATGAGACAAAAAGGATTTACTTTGATAGAACTGTTGGTGGTCATCGCGATCATCGGCATCCTGGCGGCAATCCTGCTGCCGGCGCTGGCGCGCGCCCGCGAAGCGGCCCGCCGCGCCAGTTGCCAGAACAACCTCAAACAGTGGGGCGTGATCTTCTGCATGTACGCATGCGAAGCGGCGGGCGATCGTTATCCCCGCATGCAGGCGGATTACGAGCCGATCGTGGACTGCGAAACCCTGGAGCCGACGGGTGCGGTCAACCGCTTCTATGCGTTGAATCCCTGGATACAGTCGTTGTTTCCGGAGTATTTGACGGACCCCGCGCTCCTGGTTTGCCCGTCGAATTCGCGCTACACGGCGGACAGCCTGAAAAACAGCCGGGGCGACTGGGTGGTGCAACACCTTTGCTCTGACGGCGCAGGCGGCTACCTCAACAATGCGGGGCTGCGCCTGGCCATGAACAGTTACATGTACCTGGGCTGGACCTTTGATCGCTGCGGCATGGAAGACCCCCGCATGCCGATGATGCCGTTTTCCACGGAGTTCGGTTCGGCGCAACTTTGGAAGGCATCTTCCACGGTGATGATGAAACTGGGCATGCAGAACGACATCCCGGCTTCTGACAAGGACATCACCGGCATGGCGCCGGACGGCAATGCCGGCGGCGATGTCCTCTACCGGCTGCGCGAAGGGATCGAGCGCTTCCTCATCACCGACATCAACAACCCCGCCGCAAGCGCCAAAGCCCAGAGCGAAGTCTGGGTCATGTTCGATCTGCTGGCCACGAAGCAGGAGTATTTCAACCATGTGCCCGGCGGCTGCAACGTGCTCTACATGGATGGTCACGTGGAGTTCATCCGTTATCCCAGTGAGCAGCCCGTGAATGATCTGGTGGCGAAAACCATCGCCGCCATGCCCCATGGACTGGTGTTCTGAGCGACTGTTCCAAGCGGAATTCCGGGGCATTCCTCACGATTATCGGGGGGAATGCCCCCTTCTATTTCAGAAGCGGCAGCACATCGGCGAGGTTGTCGCAATAATGGCAACATAAGCCCCGCGCGCCGCCCTGAACGATGTTGCCGCCCGCGACGCCGATGGCGGCAAAGCCCGCGAGACGAATCGCGCAGACGCCCGCCGCGCTGTCCTCGAGTCCCACGACATGGTGGCGGCGCGCGAAATCAATGCCCAGACCGACGCGGCAGGTCTCCGCGTAGAGCCACGGGTGCGGCTTGGGCGCAAGTTCGCCCAGCGTGCCCGGCGCGCCGCGCCGCAGGGGAAAGCCCGCCGTGATGATGGCGTCGTAAAATTCGCGGGGATCGCCCAAGTCCATCGCCTGAAATGCCGACAGCATCTCCGGCCAGGCTTTTTCATACAAGCCGGAGGTGACAAGCCCGATCTTCACACCCATGCCTTTCAGTTCCAGCAGAAACTCCTTCAGCCCCGGCGCGGGCGTGAACGCGCCGGCACGTCCATGTCCCTCCACGATGGCGCGCAGTTCGCGCTCCGTGTGCTCGAAATAGTATCGCCGCGCCTCTTCCACCGTCTTGTCCGGACAGTATTTTCTGATGCAGTACTGCAAATGCTCGGAGACACTGTGGCCCGACACATACGGCAGGTCCGCTTCTTCGAGTTGAAAGCGCGGATTGCCCAGCAGGCTGGCCGTGCTCATCTCGATGATCCAGATCCAGAACGCCTCGCTGTGGACGCTCGTGCCGTCGAGGTCCATCAACACCGCTTCGACCGGCTTTTCCACGCGGACGGGATGCACGGGGTAATAGGCCGGATACCCCATCGCGGAATGCACATAGGCCAGGGTGCGGTCCGCGAACGCGATGAACTCCACCTTGCGGTCGCCCGTGGCCGCGATGGCGCACACGCCGTTGCGCCCCACCCGGAACGCGCCATCGCCCGACGCCTCCAGCACAATAAGCCCCGAGTCCTCGGACACCGCCCCAATAGCGGGAATTTCCATCTCTGCCATCATAGATTACTCAAGATTCCAAGTGTTTGCGCATCTTTGGACTACGGCGGCTTGCCGCCGCTTTCTTGCGTCCGGGCTTGCCTGGACGCTTGCGCCAATTCGATTTGCAGCCTCCATGCGGAAATCCAAACCGATCATATTAAAAACGCAGCCCGCGAATGCGGTCGAGGTAATACTGCACATATTTCAGTGGCGTGTCGGGCGTGATGAGGTGATCGGGCAGGGGCACAAAGCCGCCCTCGGCCATGAGGGGTATGCGCCGGGTGATTTCCGCGTCAATGGCGGCGGGGTCTTTTTCCAGCGCGAGTTTGTCAATGCCCCCGAAGATGCGCAATTCCCGGCCATACTTGCGCCGCATCGCCAGCGGGTCCGCCCCCCATGCGCCGATTTCCACCGGAAACATGACGTTCACCCCGTTGTCCAGCCAATGGGGAATCAGGTGCTCAATCATGCCGTCGCAGTCCACAAGATACAGGTCGCATCCGTACGCGCGCAGTCGCTCCGCCACCTTGCGGTATCCGGGGCCGCATAAATCGCGGAAGCGGTCGGGATGAATGAGCGGTCCCGTGCGAAAGCAGATGTCTTCCCAGCCCCATCCAAGATCGATCCTGATCTTCGCCCCGACAAGGTCTATTGCCCAGCAGATAAGATCGGCGATGACCTCCACGGTCTCGGCGAAGAAATCCGGGTGCATCATGCTGGCCACGGCCATGTTTTCCACGCCCATCCAGTTGCGCAAAAAACCGACGAAACTCATCGTGTGGATGGCCACCGGCGCGTCGCTGTTGCGCAGTGATTCGAGTTGCTGGTCAAAATCGGCGGGAATCCGGCCCGGATCGGGCTGCAAGCGCTTTTTGTATTCCGGCCAGCCCGACGGGTCCTTCAGCAGGAAGTCAATGTAATGCGGGATGCTCGATTTGTTCTTGTAGATTTGCGCCACGACCCCGTCGTTCTGCCGCATGATCCGGTAGTCATCCGTCTCTTCGAAGACTTCCTCGTCAAAAAGCGGGTACAGCCCAAGGTTGATCGGGATGCCGCGGCACAACGGCGCAGCCTGAAAGTACTCCTGCTCCGACACCCCCTCCGGCAATCCCTCTGTGCGCCAACGCGCCACCGTCTCCGGCCAGCCCGTCCAGTGAAACACCGGCATCCGGTCAAACGCCTCGTAATGCATGATGCTCAGGAACAATTCGCGGGCATTCATCGCGGACCTTTCCATGATTTGGAATGGAGCATACTAAACCGAATACGGCCGCGTTATCCACATGCCAGGAAATGCCCGGAAAAATGGCCTGCGCAATGCAACAGATACGCGTATTTAGTGGAAGCATATTGGTGCAAAACGCGGAGCGCGGACAATGACAACCTGGTTTGGACGATGGATGAAGCGGCGGAAACGGAACGGCGCGGCGCGCGCCTCGGGACCGGCGGAAACCTTTCGCACCGTTTCCCGGCCCGAGGACCACTCGCGCATCGCGGCGGCGGCGGACCAGTGCATTCCCCTGCCGAACGAGACGCCCTTCGAGATGCTCCGGGTTTATCGCTACCTGCGCGACGCCATTCCCGACATCTCCGACGCGGTCTGGACCTGGAAACGCCTCTGCCAGACCGGCTTCGACATCGAAATCCACGATGCGAGTTCCGGCGTGGCCGAGCGCCGCGCGCGGCGCCTGCTGGATGAACTGAACCGCCGCGTCAACAGCGGCGACCGGGGCATGGACGGCCTGCTCGACCTCTTCTACGCATCGCTCTTCACCTATGGCGCGGCGGCCCTCGAAATCGTGCTGACCCACAGCCGCGAATCCATCTGGGACGTCGTGCCGGTGGACGTGTGGACCGTCCGCTTCAAGCGCGACGGCGGCCGCCTGCTGCCCTATCAACTCCACGAGGGCGAGATGATCCCGCTGTCCCCGGAACGCTTCATCTACGTGGGCATGGACCGCGACGGCAGCAATCCCTACGGCAGGTCCATGCTGCGGAGCATCCCCTTCGTGGTCAAAATCCAGCAGCGGCTGCTCGAAGACATGGCCAAGGCGACGCACAACGCCGGCTGGAGCAAACTCCACGTGCAATACGTCCCCGAAGAACGCCGGCGCGGCGAAAGCGTCGAGGACTACCAGGCGCGGATGGGACAGAACCTCGAAACGCTCCGCTCCAAACTCAGCGGCCTCTCGCCGGATCAGAACCTCGTCACCTACGACAACGTGAAGGTCTCGCTGGTCCAGGGCGGCCAGGCCGCGCAGGTCTTCTACGAGAATCACAAGGCCATCGAGGAGCAGGTCATCACCGGCATGCACCTGATGCCCATTTTGATCGGCCGCAACTACGGCACGACGGAAACCTACGGCACCGCGCAGTTCGAGATCGTGAACCGGCAGGTGGAGGGGGTGAACCGCGCGGTCAAGCGCATCCTGGAGCGGCTCTACAACTTTGAACTCGCCCTCATGTGGGGCGAAGCGCGCGCCCGCGTCCACATGCGCGCCAACCGCACCGTGGACATTCTGAAGGCGGCGCAGGCCCGCGCGCGTGAAATCGAAAACGCCGCCCGGCTCCGGGAACTCGGCTTCGCCGACCATGACACCGCCGCCGCCATGCTCAACCTTCCCGGAAAACTCGCGTGAATGCAGGCGAAACGCCTGCGCTGTTTTATGGACGATATGGACAGGATGGACGACGTGGAGTGAGCAGTAGTAGTTGAAGGGTGGGTGCAGCGAAGCGGAACCCACCGGCTGTCCAATTCTTCCCTCACCCCGCCCCTCTCCCGGCGGGAGAGGGAGTTGTAGTTGCAGGGTGGGTGCAGCGAAGCGGAACCCACCGCCGCCTCTTTCGTCGCTTTCGTCGCTTTTGTCCCTTTCGTCCCTTTTGTCCCTTCGTCCTTCTCGTCCACCCCGTCCACCTCGTCCACAAAAACCCCGACACCAAGGAGATACCCCCATGGACCTCGAACCCTTTGTCTTCCAGCGCGAGGGCTGGGTGATCGGCATGCGCGCTTCGGACGCCGCCACGGACGCGCCCGCGCCGGATGACGCCGATGACATCGCGCAAGCGGTGAACCGTTTTGCGTTGCGCCAGTTGCGCCCGGAGGAATTCGCCGTCTTTACGCTGGACCTCTGCCACAACCAGGTGGACCGCCATTTCAGCCGATTCCCCGACGAGGAACTGGAAAAGATCAACCGGATGACGCCGGGGCGTCCGCTGATGGAGCGGCACGACTTGCGCGGCACCTTGCCCCGC
>CAZLII010000307.1:0-5946 GCA_964559065.1 uncultured Nitrospirales bacterium
CCTTCGCCTTCGCCTTCGCCTTCGCCTTCGCCTTCACCCTCGCCTTCGCCTTCACCCTCGCCTTCACCCTCGCCCTCGCCTTCGCCGACAAATTCGTAAGCGCCGATGTCATAATCCGAGCCATCACCACGCGGGATGCTTGTGCCGTCATAACCGCGCGGATTTCCAAGGATATCGGTAGTCACTTCCCCGAAAATGGGATTGCTTGCATTCGCCCCGGCATCAATACACGGCGAATCGGGTTGCAGCCCGAAATTGCGCGCGGCCGGATCGCGGAAGAGCGGGTCCGCGCTGATGTTGGTCCCCCATGCGCCGCCCTGGATATTGCAGTAATTCAACGAGGCCACACTGTTGAAGGCATAGACCTGTTGGGCGGGCGTGTTGCCCCACAGGATGCAGTTGGTGATGAGGGATGCGGAATCCTCATTGGCCATCCCGCCGCCCGCGAGATTGCCCACATTGCCGTAGATGCTGCAATGGGTGATCACGGGGGCCGCGCCGTGGTTCGACAGTGCGGCGCCCAGACGAACGGCGAAGTTTTCGCTGAAGACGCTGTTCACGATAACGGGCCGGGCCGCCGGTTCGCCCGGCGGGCTTTCGTTGCGCAGCGCGCCGCCGCTGTCGCCGGCGGCGTTGACGTGAAAGCGGCACGCCTCCACCCTCGGCGACGCGCCGACGTTGAAAATGCCGCCACCGAAGCCCATGGCGCCATTGTTTTCGAAAGTGCTGCGCAGCACGGTTGGATGCGAGCGATGATTATGGATTCCGCCGCCTGATTCCCCGGCGGCATTCCGCTGAAACAGGCACGCCACAATTTCGATCCCGCCTGCTTCGAGGTTATACATGCCGCCGCCGTTTGAGGCGTAGTTGTCCGCAAAGATGCAGTTTTCCACCCGCAGCGATGCGCCCTGGTTGAGCATGCCGCCGCCATAAGATGCAACATTATTGGAGAAAACGCAGTCGCGGACAAGGCCCGTTACATCGCCGACATTCAGCATGCCGCCGCCATAATTGCTCGCAACATTATCCGTGAAGCGGCAATTGGCGACCAGCAACCCCGCAATCGGCGCTTCCGCGCCGTCATTCAGCATCCCCACGCCATTCCTGCCGCGGCCGCCGCGCACGATGAACCCGTCCAGCGTCGCCCCGTCCGCGCCGTGCACGACGACCGGCGCGGGCGCGCCCGCGAGTGCCAGGGAACCGTCGAGCACCGTCGGCCGCTGCGCGGGGTTGCGCTGGTCGCGCTCCCACTCCACGCCTTCAAACCCCCCGTAGAGCGCCACGCCGGGAAACAACACCAACGCGCCGTCGCCGGGCCGGGCTTCATCATAGACGCCCTCCGCCACCCAGATTTCTTGGACACCCCGCAACCGCGCCGCTTCCAAGGCGGGCCAAATGACCGTGAAGGCCGTCGTCCATGACAACCCATCCTCCTGTGGCGGGTCCGTCTGTTTCTTCACGTAGATGCGGTCGCCCTCCGCAAAAGCGGCGTTCATCCACACGACAGCCCCGGCCAGCACCAAAAAATTAACCCGTGCCCATATGCGCATGACGATGTTCTCCCAAAAGCGTGTGGATTAGCATACCATGCACATTCCCTTACTTCATCCCGGCGCGGCATATCCGCAGCCAGCGGGTGCGTAACTTCTTTGGACCAAAGGCCCGTCACCCCCGCGAAAGCGGTGGGTCCAGATAAAACCGAAGGTATCGGAAATGTGATTACTGGATTCCCGCCTGCGCGGGAATGACGGAAGTGGTGGCTTTGGGTGCGATGTCCAATGCATGTGGTTGTGGCTGTGCCGCGTTAGGACCCTATTCTTCTTGCTGCGCCTTCTGCTTGCCGTCTTTGCTGTCTCAGCCCTTCTTGCCGCCTTTGTCGTCTTTGCTGTCTTTGTTGTCCTTGCCGTCCCTTTGGGTCCTTTTTGTCCTTGTGATGATGCATCGGGATTGCCAACCGCGCCCTCGCGATGATAGCATTGGCATGCGGGCCGCGCAGTAGGGGCCTGTCGCCGTTTGCAATCACGCTGAAAGCAGGGAATGGAACCGGATCAAGAATTCACAAGCATCGCCGCGCGGCGTTTCCGGACGGCCCTCAGCGTTTTCATCGTGCTGCTGGTGCTGGCGATGTATCCGTTCACGCCGGACCCCACGGGCGATGTGAAACGTTTTCTTGTCGCCATGGCGGCGTTGGGTTTCGGCATTGCGTGGCTCGGCGTGATGTGGATGGGCATTCTGCCGTTCCGGAAACCGTCGCTGTTTTTCGGCTTTCTGATTGCTTTCCTGGCAGTCTTCGCCCTGGCGTCGCTCCGCTCGGAATTTCGCGTGTTCAGCGCGGTGGAGTGGAGCGGCTTCTTTGCGTTGTTTGTGCTGTATCTGGTGGCGAGCCAGGTCTGTCGGACACGCGACCAGGCGCTGCGCCTGATGGCGACGGCATGCCTGGCGGTGGCGGCGGCATCCCTCTATGGCTTTCTGCAAAAACTGAACCTGGACCCTTTCCCGTGGGATGACCGCACGTCGGACATCTACCTGAATGTCCCCGCCACCTTCGGCCATCCCAATTTCGCCGCGCATACGCTCATTCTGACCATCATCATGGCGGTGTTGTTTGTGTTTGACGCCGTTTCGGCGCATCTGCGCGGAACACTGGATGCGCCCACGCGACGACGCGGCTGGATCGGGGCCGCATGTCTGCCGATTTTTGTGGTGCATCTGCGGCTCACCGAACAGCGCGCCGGGCTGATCGCCCTGGCGACGGCGGCGGCACTCATATTCGTCGCGGTGATTCTCGGCAGGCGTTTTCGCAACCCCGTCCTGGGGGCCGCCTGTTCGATGGCGCTCGTGGCGGCCTTGGGGCTGGCGGGCGCGGGCGGCGCAATGGCCATGTCGCGCTGGCGCGCAGGCACCACTGTCCCGCTGGACACATCGCTGCTGATCCGCTATCAATCCTATGTGAGCGCAGCGGACATGTTTTTCAAGCGGCCATGGTTGGGCCATGGCCCCGGCGTCTATGCCATTGCCTACCCCGAATTCTGGACCCCCTTCGAGCAGGAATGGTTCGCCAAGCAGTTCCGCATGAACAACCGCGTGCACAACGACCTGATGGAGGTGGGTATTGACGCGGGGGGCTTCGCGGCGGGACTGTATCTGGCCATGCTGGCGCTGGGCATGGGCGCGGGATTGGTGATGGCGTTTCGCGCGCGGGACCCAGCGCGGCGCAATCTCGGCTATGCCTTTGCGGCCTTCTTCGTCGCATTTCTGATAGACGGTCTTTTCGGATTCAACCTGCGGGTGCCCGTCTCCGCCACACTGCTTTTCCTGGGCATGGGCATGCTGGAAGGTCTGCACGCCCCCGCCGGACAGGCGCGCGCGCTCGCGCCGCCGGCCCGTATCGCGCTGCGCCTGGGGCTGCTCGCCGTTCTTTGCTTTGTCGCTATCCTTGGCGCGCGCGTGTTTCTCTCGCAGATTTTCTATCAAGAGGGCATCCGCGCGCATTACCGGAAAGATCTGGATGCGGCACGCGCGGCTTTTGAACGGGGCCGGAAAATGGCCCCGTGGGACTGGCAGTTCGAGCGACGTCTCGGTCTGTTGCGTCTCGCCGTTTTCGATCCGGAAGCGGCCATCGCCCATTTCGAGCGGTCGCTTCAGGCCAACCCCTATTTCGTCATGACCCGCCTGCGCCTGGGGCATGCGCGGCTGATGGTGGCGCGGCAACGCATGCAGTCCGACCCCGCCACATCACAGGGAATCAGCGCCTTGCTCGACCAGGCCGCCGCCGATGCCGAGCAGATTCTGGAATTGTGTCCGGTGCTCCCCGCCGCCCACGAACTACTCGGTCGCATCGCTTCCGTCCACGCCCTCCAACGCTCCGCCGCAAGCGATAAGACACCGGAGGATGCGGCGGTCATCGAGGAACTGTGGGAGCGCGCAGAGCATCATCTCGAATACGCCATCCAGCAATCCCCGGAACCCCAGAGTGAACTGTTCCGCATGCTCGGCAACGTGCGCATCGCCAAGGGCAGGATTCCCGAAGCGGAACAGGCGCTGGTGCGCGCGATAGAGGCGGACCCCGCCGACATGGAAACCTGGCCCCTGCTGCTCGACCTGGCGCACGCCCACCGCCGCTACGACAGCGCGCGCAACACCGCATACTCCCAAATCCGGCGGCTCAATACGGCGGAACCGCCCGACCATGCGGCCATCGGCTCGGCATACCTGTTTCTCGCCAACATTCTGGAGACCGGCTATGCGGATTACGACGGCGCGGACACCGCCTACGCGGCGGCGGTCGAACATGCGCCGCTACGC
The DNA here is from genome assembly GCA_964559065.1 of uncultured Nitrospirales bacterium. Taxonomy (GTDB): domain Bacteria; phylum Hydrogenedentota; class Hydrogenedentia; order Hydrogenedentales; family CAILVY01; genus CALEDJ01. The sequence continues at coordinate 4,306 of CAZLII010000307.1, forward strand.
CCGGAAGTCTGGGCCAATTTCGCGCGCTACGCCCAAGAACGCGACCGCAAGGACGCGCTGATCGCCGCTGTGGCCCAATCCTGCGCCCGGCTCGCCGTGGCCGAGGAAAAGCCCCTGCCCTATGTGGCCGCCGTAAACGCCGTGCTGCAACAGGGCGCATCGGCCCTGGAACAGGCCTCCACCGTCCTGCTCGCCCATGTGCGGGCGCACCGCCCAAGCGAAACTTTGACCGCCGCGCAGGTCTATGGTTGGGCCGCCCGCATCCTCCTGGAGACAGCGCAAACAGCGGACCCCGCCGAACCGGGCATATGTGCTGCCTGGATGAATCTCGGCATCGTCCACGCCGGCATTGACGAACTCGACATTGCTGAACGGCTCTTCACTCACGCGAACCAATGTATTGATTCTGATCGCGCCGCCTTTTTGGCCATCTATTGGGCCGATGCGCTGCTGCGCATGGGCCGAAGCGACGAAGCGCTCGCGCGACTGCTTAACGCCCGCGAGAAAGACCCCGATAACCTCGATTGCCTCTGGGCCATCGCGCGCACCTACGCCCGCATCGGACGCTTCGACCAGGCTCGCAAAGCCTACGCCGAACTCCTGCAGGAACCTGACCTCGCCCCCCAAGGCCGCGCCATGATCGAGGAAGAACTCCAGGCCATTCCATAGCAACTGTCCGGGCGAATCACGAGAGATACAGGGTGGGATGATGGAATTCACGTCCTCATTGGACATTGTTTTCCCAAGTCGGTGCTGCCCAAAATATTCCTTGAGTCGGAAGGGCCGTCTATGTTTATCTTCCCCCCTCACCCCACCCCTCTCCCGGAGGGAGAGGGAGCAGCGACATTCCTCAGGTGTTTCGCCATAAATTCCCTCTCCCTCCGGGAGAGGGGTAGGGTGAGGGGGAAAAGCGACAAGTCTCTTACCCAAGCAACCAATACTGTTTCAGAAATTCGCGGGGACAGCCATCCATAAGGCTTCGCCCCTTCCACCAGTGATGAAAATGGGAGAGATTTCACGGCAGCGTTGTCATCTCGAGCGTAATGTTGTCATCTCGAGCGTAATGTTGTCATTTCGAGCGGAGCGAGAAATCTTCACCACAGGCCAAGATTTCTCGGTCGCTACGCTCCCTCGAAATGACAAGGGCGGTCGTAAATGAGGTTTCGCCTCTATCGCCACCGATGAAAATGCGGGAAATATTCAAGGCAGGGTTGCCTGCAGGAATAGTCTTGGGTGTTTTCCCGATTTGCCGTGATTGCGGCGTGTCAGGGCTGGGCGATGTCCTCGAAATCCATGCGGAATTTTTCGCCGAGAAAAATTTTTCGCGCGAGCGGATCGCCGGCGATATCTTTGGGCGACCCGGATACGATGACCTGGCCTTCGCTGAGGATGTAGGCGCGGTCAATGATTTCCAGGGTGTCGCGAACATTGTGGTCGGTGATGAGCACGCCGATGCCTTTGCGTTTGAGGGCGGCGACGGTCTCCTGCAGGTCCGCCACGGCGATGGGGTCAATGCCCGCGAAGGGTTCGTCGAGCAGGAAGATTTTGGGATCAGTAACGAGGGCGCGGGCGATTTCGGTGCGGCGGCGCTCGCCGCCGGAGAGGGTGTAGGCGGGGCTTCCGGCGAGGTGGGCGATGTTC